>CADCQC010000195.1 GCA_902803455.1 uncultured Prevotellaceae bacterium | reverse complement strand
GCAGCAGCCGTGGCACTCCTCTTTGGAGTGTCCACCGCTGCCCAGGCACAAGATACAGACGAGTACTATCCTCACAATTTCATCTCAGTGCAGGGTGGTGCACAGGTGACGCTCACTCATTATGATTTGTCCAAACTCATCACACCGCAGTTCGGACTCTCTTTCGGACGCTATTTCAACTCCAAAGTGGGTGCCCGTCTTCACTTCCAAGGATATGACATCAAGGGAGGGTTCGAGAAAGACCGCTTCCCGGGATTGAACAGTGATATGGATTATACCTTCAAGGCCATTACCGGAGATCTCGACTTGCTCATGAACATGACCAATATCCTCAACCCCAACAGGTCGTCGCAGAAGTTCAACTGGATTCTGCTCGCCGGATTTGGCGTCAACTATGGGTGGGACTTTGATGAGTATAAGAAGATTGTGGCCGGAATGAATTTAGGCAACCATTACTATGTGGGACCCGATCAGTGTGGAACCAAACACAGTTCTTTCAACGGACGGTTTGGTACTCAGTTCGAGTACAACTTCTCGCCCTCATTTGGAATCAACCTTGAGTTGGATGCCAACTACAAGAACGATTGCTTCAACCTGAAGGCCAATTACAACCCAGACTGGCAAATCGCTGCCTTGGTGGGTCTCACCTTTAAGTTTGGCATGAAGAAGAAGGAACCGGCCGTTCTGCCGCCGCCCCCACCTCCAGTGGTCGAGGAGAAGCCCGTCGTCAAACCCGAGCCGAAGAAAGTGGAACCACCACAGCCTAAACCCGAACCAAAGCCTGTCGTGAAGGATGAACCGCTCAAGGAGACCTTCTTCTACACCATCCGTGAGTCGGATCCAGACCCGGAGACCATCCTCAACAAGATTGTGGCCTGGTGTAATAAGTATCCTGCAAAGACAATCTCCATCAAGGGATATGCCGACAAGGGTACCGGAAACCCGAGAGTCAACGTGGGATATGCTAAGGCACGTGCTGAGAAGGTGGCCAAGGCGCTCGAGGCTAAGGGTATCGCCAGAAATCGCATGGAAGTCAGCAGTTACGGTGACACTGTGCAGCCATTTACAGAAAATGACCGCAACCGTTGCGTCATCGTGGTGGGTGAATAGTACTTCGTTACTTCTCATGATTCTAATAGGGTCCTTAAGGTCGAGCTCGACCTTAAGGACTTTTTCTTGAGTCATCATACCATTGTTTGCATAAATGGATGCAAACGTTTGCACCAACATTTTGTTATTTAAAAAGGTGTAAAAGAACAATTTGCTCGAAAATGAGTTAAATTTGCATCATATTACTTTCATGTTCGACGGATGATTCATCCTATTGTGCAAACTATAATCCTTATACAATGAAACGCCTTCTTATAATTTTAATGACATGGGTAGCAACCATGAGTGCTATGGCTCAAGGATGGCCCGAAAATTACAGTGGTGTCATGCTGCAAGGGTTCTACTGGGACTCTTTTCAGGATACCAAATGGACCAAACTGAAAAGTCAGGCAGATGAACTGGCTGCATACTTCGACCTCGTCTGGTTGCCGCAGAGTGCTAACTGCGGAGGACAGTCGATGGGATATGATGACCTCTATTGGTTTACCAACTACAACAGTTCCTTCGGAACGGAGGCTGAGTTGCGTGACCGCATCAACACGTTCAAAGCCAAGGGCATCGGCACCATCGCTGATGTCGTCGTCAATCACCGGAGAAACGTTTCCAACTGGGTAGACTTCCCAAAGGAAACGTATAAGGGTGTGACCTATGAGTTGAAGTCTACAGATATCTGCAATGACGATGACAATGGGAAAACACGCAACTGGGCCAACTCCAATGGATTTTATCTGAGCAGCAGCAATGATACCGGTGAGGGTTGGGACGGCATGCGTGACCTCGATCACACCAGCTTGAATGTGCAGAACAATGTGAAGGCTTATCTCCACATGTTGCTCGAAGACCTGGGGTATGTGGGCTTCCGCTACGACATGGTGAAAGGTTATGCCGGAAAGTATACAGGTATGTACAACAAAGATGCCAATCCCACTTACTCCGTAGGAGAATATTGGGATGGCAATGCCTCGGCTGTAAAAAACTGGCTCATAGCCACTAAAGTCGATGGACAGATCATGAGTGCCGCCTTCGACTTCCCCTTCCGTTATACCGTGAGAGATGCTGTCAATGGTGATTGGAGAAAACTTGGCAGCGCCAGTCTGATTTCTGACAACAACTACAAGCGCTATTCCGTGACCTTCGTCGAGAATCATGACACCGAGCGCCGGTCCAACGCGGCACAGGATCCCATCAAAAAGGATACCTTGGCGGCCAATGCTTTTATGTTGGCCATGCCAGGTACGCCGAGTGTCTTCCTCAAGCATTGGATGGATTGCAAGCGTGACATCAAGGCGATGATAGACGTCAGGCATGCGGCGGGTATCCACAACCAGAGCAATGCCATCAATATGGCCAGCAACCAGGGGTACTATGCTGTTATCGTCGACAACAAACTCCTCTGTGCCGTAGGCAATAATTTGGCAAACTATACTCCTTCTAACACCCATTACGTGAAGGTGCTCAGCGGGTATCACTATGCTTATTATCTCAATAAGTCGATGGCGACGGCTTGGGTCGACCTCCCCTCAGGAGAGTATAAGGGTGAGCAGAAAGCCTTGCTCACTGCCGTCAGTGAGGACGAGGGAGCCCGCGTGGTGTATACCACTGATGGGTCGACACCCACAGCAGCATCTGCATCGGTGGCCAGCGGAACGGTCATCACCATCCCTGTGGGCACCATCACACTCAAGGCAGGATTGCTCGTCGGAGGTGTGGTCAGTGGCATTGTCACCCGTCAGTACACCTGTACGGATGAGATACCTTTCCAACCCTACACCATCACGGTCTATTGCAATGCCGACAAGGTGGGATGGAGTGGTTATGTCAACTTCTGGACCTGGGGCGGCGACGGTTCCCATGCGACAGAAAAGGGGTCATGGCCAGGCGACCGTGTGACCACCAACACGGTCATCGACGGAAAGACATGGTATTACAAGACCTACACCATCCGAAGTGAGGAAGACTGTGTCTGTTTCGTCTTCAGTACGGCCAGCGGCTCACCGCAGACAGTGGATGTCAACGACATCCGTCAAGACACCTTCTGTGAGGTTTCATCAGAGATGGATGGTGGCAAATACCTCGTCAATACCACAACGGGTATCGAGGATGTCATCATGGCAAAGACGACGGATTCTCCCATGGCGGTCTACACCATCGATGGCCGCATCGTAGGCAAAGTCTCATCGGGTCACGACCTTCTCCAGACGATCAACTCGCTTCCCAAGGGTATCTACATCGTCAACGGTAAGAAGTTCATCCGTTAGCTGTTTTAGCCCTCGTCTTCCTCGGTGTTGATTACGAGGCAAGCACCCGCCATTAGCAGCCATGGCCGCCAATATTCATCGGCAGCCATGGCTGTTTTCCGTAGGTTGCAATTTCGTCGTAGCCCATCTCTCCATCCCTCTTCGTTCCACCACCTCTAATGGGTATGCAAACGTTTGCGCATCCTTTTTACTTTTTATAAATAGGTGAGAGAACAACAATTGTAAAAAATTCATATCTTTGCACCTATATGGATGAGCGTATTCCCATCACGATGAAGGACATCGCACAGGCCATGGGTGTGTCGGTGGCCACGGTGTCAAGGGCTCTCAAGGACAGCCCGCGTATCAGTGTGGAGCGACGTGAGGCCATCAAGGCGTATGCACGAGAGCATCATTTCTCTCCCAATGCCATCGCAGAGTCTTTGCGGCACAGCCGCGAGCATCCCACGCGCATTATCGGAGTTATCATCCCCCAGTTGAATCATTTCTACTTCTCGTCGATCCTCAGCGGCATCGAGGATGAGGCTTCCTCGAGGGGATATCAGATCATGGTGGCGCAGAGCGATGAGCGTTACGACCGTGAGGTAAGGATTTGCCAGTCGTTTTATGAGCACAAGGTGTGTGGCATCATCGTGTCGCAGGCAAAAGACACTGCACATTACGACCATTTCCAACGTCTTATAGAATGGGGGGTTCCATTGGTCTTCTTCGACCGCATCTGTACAGGTATCAATACCAGTAGAGTGGTGGTCGACGATTATATGGGGGCCTTCAATGCCGTGACGCATCTCATTGAGACAGGTTGCAAGCGTATCGCTTATTTTGGCTCTTCCATGTCACTTGAAATCTCAAAAAACCGATATAATGGTTATCGCGATGCCCTGTTGCGGCATGGTCTTCCGGCAGATGAGCGATATATGCGCTTTTGTGACAACAGGGCAGACGCAGAGGTGATCACTCCCGAACTGCTGCTGATGCCCGACCGGCCCGATGCCTTTTTTGCCGTCAATGATGATACGGCTATCGGCATCCTTTATACCGCCAAGCGAATGGGGCTTCATGTTCCCGATGATGTGTCGATCTGCGGGTTCACCAACGGCGAGAGGGCCATTGCGTGTGATCCCATGCTCACCACTGTTGAGCAGCGAGGTGTCGTCGTGGGAGAGGAGGCCGCCAACATCCTGATCAGTCAGGTGGAGGGTATCCTGCCTCTCAACAAGGTGGAGAAGCGAGTCGTCCGCACAAGGCTGATAGTCCGCGGCACCACCCGATAGGTGTATCCGCAATACTATATAAAAAGCATAATAATCATCAATATATACAATCATGAAAACAAAACCCGATCTCAGTTTTTGGAAGCTGTGGAACCTTAGTTTCGGCTTTTTCGGCGTACAGATCGCATACGCTTTGCAAAGTGCAAATATCTCATCTATTTTCCACACCATTGGAGCAGACCCTCATGACCTCAGTTATTTCTGGATTCTTCCGCCGCTGATGGGGATGGTGGTGCAACCCATCGTGGGATCAATGAGTGACAAAACATGGACCCGCTTCGGAAGGCGCATTCCATATCTGTTCATCGGTGCTACTTTAGCCGTGTTGGTCATGTGCCTGCTACCCAATGCCGGATCCTTCGGAATGACCGTTAAAATGGCACTTATCTTTGGACTCGTGGCACTGATGCTCCTCGACACCTCGCTCAATATGGCCATGCAGCCGTTCAAGATGATGGTGGGAGACATGGTGAACGAAAAACAGAAAGGAAAGGCCTATAGCATCCAGTCGTTTTTGTGCAACGCTGGTAGTGTGATGGGATACCTCTTCCCTTTCATCTTCACTTGGATTGGCGTAAAAAACGTGGCACCCAAGGGAGTCGTACCCGACTCTGTCATCTGGTCGTTCTACATCGGTGCTCTCATACTTATCGTCTGCGTTATATATACGATGATGAAGGTCAAAGAGTGGACTCCTCAGGAGTATCGTGAGTATAACCCTGTTAATGAAGAGAATAGGGACAGTGCCAACTGGATTACCTTACTTAAACGGGCGCCGAAGAACTTCTGGCGTGTCAGTCTCGTACAGTTCTTCTGTTGGGCTGCCTTGCTCTATATGTGGTCTTACGTCGTGGGAGCAGTTTCCGAGACTGTTTGGAAAACCGATGATCCTGGTACAGCGGCCTATCAGACCGCTCGTAACTGGACAGGCGTGCTCTATGCCATCCAGGCTTTGAGTTCCGTCGTTTGGGCTACTATGATACCCCGATTCAGCAATATGAAGATTGCCTACTGTGTCAGTATCCTGCTCGGCGCACTGGGATTCGCACTGATCCCCTTCTGCACCAACGAGTATATGCAGATTATTCCCTTTGTGCTTATCGGATGTGTCTGGGCTGCCATGCTTGCCTGTCCGTTCACCCTGGTCACCAATGCCCTCCAGGGCTATGGCCACATGGGTGCCTATCTGGGACTGTTCAACTGCGCCATCTGTCTTCCTCAGATCATCGCTGCAGCATGTGGCGGCACCATCTTTGGAATCGTCGGCGGCACACAGTCTGCTATGATGTTCGTCTCTGCCGTATTGCTTGTCATCGGTTCATTCTGTGTGTTCCTCATCAAGGACAAGAAATGAACCTGAGGGATTTCAAAAAGGTAGATGATAATTGCCAAACAAAATAACCTTCCTAATCATATTTAGTCATGGAACAAGGAGTATTTTTTGAATTATTAGGCTGGATGGCCAGTATTACGATGATACTGGGCTATCTTCCACAAGCCATCAAAACCATGCGCACGCGGAACACGGATGGTATAGCCTTGCCCACTTTCCTCATGATGGGTATCGGAAGCCTATGTTTTATGCTCCAAGGTATTCTGCATAAGCCAGACATCCTGTGGGCCCTTTTTGTGACCAACCTCATTACCTCTGTCAGCAGTATTATCATTTTCAGCATCAAAATATATAATGACTATTTCAAAAAGAAATAATTAAGTGGGATTGATAGCCTTTCCTTTGAACCTTTTAAACCTTTTTTCATTATGAACCTTTATTTTCATATTGACTACCGGACAAATTTTGGCGAGGAACTTGTACTTAATATCGTCAGTCCAGAGCACGATGGTGAACGCTACACCACACCATGTCAAATGACCACATCCGACGGTACACGATGGACCTTCGTGATGAATGATGTCTTAAAGGCTGGAATCCACTTCGACTACTTCTACAGCGTTGTCAAAGACGGCAAGGTTGTAAGGACCGAGTGGACACTCGAAACACACCGTCTCGAAACTGTAGCAACCAGAGCTGAGCGATACATCATCTATGATCACTGGACCGACATCCCCGACAATGCCTATCTATATAGTTCGGCATACACCGACTGTATCAATCGCCATGAGCGGTTCATCCCCCCAAAGCATGCTTTTGTGAAAACAGTGAGACTCAAAGTGAGGGCGCCACAGTTGCGCATCAACGAGCATTTAGTCCTCGTCGGCAGCGACCCTCTCCTCGGGGCATGGCAATTGTCCAATGTTCTTCCTATGGTGGAGCACAACTACAATGAGTGGATGGTGGATATCGACGCCACACAGCTCGGAGGCAAACGTGTCGAATTGAAATTCCTCATCTTTGATGAGGTGGTTGACGTCACACCCGTCTGGGAGAAGGGAGCCAACCGCATCCTTGACATCCCTGAGATGAACGACTATGACATCATTGTTTATGAACTCCCTGAGGCGCATTTCGATATCTACGACGTGAAGAGCGCCGGAACACTGGTGCCTGTCTTCTCGCTGCGCTCCAACAACAGTTTCGGCGTGGGCGACTTCGGCGACCTCAAAATGATGGTGGATTGGGTAGCGCGCACCGGGCAGAGACTGCTCCAAATTCTCCCCATCAACGACACCACCACCACCCATTCCTGGACCGACTCTTATCCCTACAACAGCATCAGCATCTTCGCCCTTCATCCCCAGTATGCCGACCTCAATGCGCTGCCACCCATCGCCGACGAAGAGAAACGTCAGGAGATGGAACAGCTCAGGCAGGAACTCAACGCATTACCGCAAATCGACTATGAACGTGTCAACAGCGCTAAAGCCGAATACCTGAAGATCATCTTTGCGCAGGAGGGGAAGAGCGTCCTTACCTCGACTGCTTTCAAACAATTCTTCGGCGACAATAAACAGTGGCTCGTGCCCTATGCACAGTACTGCACACTGCGTGACCGCTATGGCACGGCAGACTTCAACCTCTGGCCCGACCACAACACCTGGGATGAGAACGACAGGCACACCCTCACCTCACCGCGCAACAAAGCCTACAAAGAGGTGGCGTTCTACTATTATGTGCAGTTCGTGCTCAACAGCCAGATGCAGGGCGTTCACGACTATGCACGCCAGAAAGGTGTTATCCTCAAAGGCGATATCCCCATCGGAGTCAACAGATATGGATGTGACGTGTGGCAGGAACCACGATACTTCAACCTCAACGGACAGGCGGGAGCACCACCCGATGACTTTTCCGCCAATGGGCAGAACTGGGGATTCCCTACCTACAACTGGCAGGCCATGCTTGATGACGGCTGTAAATGGTGGGTAAGGCGATTCTCCAATATGGCCCATTTCTTCGATGCTTACCGCATCGACCATGTCCTCGGCTTCTTCCGCATTTGGGAAATACCCATCCACTCTGTTCACGGACTCCTCGGACAGTTCTCACCCGCTCTCGCCATGACCAAAGAAGAAATCGAGAACTATGGACTGCCCTTCAGAGGCGAAGCCTTCCTCGAACCCTTCATCACCGACAATGTCATTGATAAAATCTTCGCCCAACAAGCCGACAAGGTGAGGGAACAGTATGTTGAGCCACGGGGCAGCGGCTTCTACCGCATGAGACCGGAGTACGACACACAGCGGAAGGTGGAGAAGGCTTTTGAGGGGAAGAAAGACCCGGAAAGTATTGCGTTGCGTGATGGACTCTACGCCCTCATCAGTGATGTGCTCTTCGTCAAAGACCACCGCGACCCCGACAAGTTCCACCCACGCATCGCCGTGCAGCACGACTTCATCTACGAGGCCTTGCCCGACCATGAGAAAGTGGTCTTCAACAGGCTCTATGACGATTATTTCTACCGTCGCAACAACCAATTCTGGTATGAGGAGGCCATGCGTAAACTGCCACGCCTCGTTGAGGCAACACGTATGCTCGTCTGTGCCGAGGATCTCGGTATGGTGCCCGACTGCGTGCCTTGGGTGATGAATGAGTTGCGAATCCTCAGCCTTGAACTGCAGTCCATGCCAAAGGATCCTACCGTCAGATTCGGACACCTCTCACGCAACCCCTACCGCTCCGTCTGCACCATCTCCAGCCATGACATGCCCACACTCAGACAGTGGTGGGATGAAGATCTTGGGCGCACACAGGAATACTACAACACCATGCTTTACAGATCAGGTGAGGCACCTCATCCTCTGCCGGGATGGCTCGCACGCGACATTATCTCGCGGCATCTCACCTGTCCCTCGATGCTGTGCGTCATCTCCATCCAGGACTGGCTCGCCATCGATGAGCGTATCAGACTCGCTGACCCCAACGCAGAGCGAATCAACATTCCTGCCAACCCGCGGCACTATTGGCGGTACAGAATGCACCTCACCATCGAACAACTGCTGGCAGATGAGAAATTCTGCAACAACATCGCGGAACTTGTCTCCCAAAGCGGTAGATCGTGACAACACCTGTCATGCCTATACCATCTCTATTCACTTAACTCACACGACGACTACAATGAGAACAACAAGTTTCCTTTTCGCTTTGCTGCTGCCTCTCATGGTTGCGGCACAGACCCTCAAATCGCCCGACGGAAATGTCGTGCTCAACTTCTCTCTTGACAACGGAAGACCCACCTATAGCCTTACTTATAAAGGCCACGAGGTAGTGAGACCCAGCCGGCTGGGACTTGAACTGGCTAAAGACAAACATGCCAGCAAAGGACTCAACGAGACTGACCTGATGGAGGGATTCTCTATCGAGAAAACAACGACAACTACCTTTGATGAGACTTGGAAGCCGGTATGGGGTGAGACCGCTACCATCCGCAACCATTATAATGAATTGGCTGTGATGCTGCTGCAGAACGAGCACAACAGAAGAATCACCATCCGATTCCGGGTATATAATGATGGCATCGGACTGCGCTATGAATTCCCCCAGCAGCGCGAACTCAATTACTTCCTGATCAAGGAGGAGCATACGGAGTTTGCCATGGCTGGCGATCATATCGCATGGTGGTTGTCGGGTGACTATGACACGCAGGAGCAGGAGACACAACAGACCCGACTCTCTGAGATACGTGAGAGGATGAAACATGCTGTCAATTGGGGCAACTCTTCTGTGGCCGTCTTCTCTGAGACAGGCGTGCAGACTTCTCTTCAGATGAAGAGTGATGACGGACTGTATATCAATATCCATGAGGCTGCTTGTGTCGATTATGCCACTATGCACCTCGAATTGGTCGATGCACAGACACAGCATCTCACAGAACAACTCGGAGGAGGAAGCAATGCCTATACGCCCAATCCGCAGCCTTCACCTTATCCGCTCCCAGCACCACTGACGTTCGTCAGCCACCTTACACCTGATGCCACAGGACTGAAAGGGGCCATGCAGACCCCATGCCAGTCTCCGTGGCGCACCATCATGGTGAGCGACGACGCCCGAGACATGCTCTCTTCCAACCTGATCCTCAATCTCAACGAACCATGTAAGATCGAAGACACTTCGTGGATCCATCCTGTCAAATATTGTGGCGTATGGTGGGAGATGATCGTAGGCAAAAGCAGTTGGAACTACACGGATGATTATCCCTCGATCAAACTTGATCAGATTGATTGGCAGAAGGTGAAACCGAATGGAAGGCATGCCGCCAACAACGAGAAAGTGAAACGCTATATCGATTTCGCTGCCAAAAACGGACTCGATGAGGTGCTCGTCGAAGGATGGAACGTCGGATGGGAAGACTGGGCAAATATGTGGAAACGGGATGTCTTCGATTTCGTGACACCTTATCCCGACTTCGACATCAAGATGCTCAATGACTATGCACACAGCAAAGGCGTAAAACTGCTGATGCATCACGAGACTTCTTCATCGACGCAGAATTATGAGCGGCACATGGAGAATGCCTATAACCTGATGAACAAATATGGCTATGATGCCGTAAAGAGCGGGTATGTGGGCGATATCATCCCACGTGGCGACCATCACTACTCACAGTCGATGAACAACCACTATCTCTATTGCATCCAAGAGGCCGCAAAGCACCATGTCATGGTCAATGCTCATGAGGCGGTCAGACCAACAGGTCTGTGCCGTACCTATCCCAACCTTGTGGGTAATGAGAGTGCAAGAGGCACTGAGTATGAGGCTTTTGGTGGTAGCAGGCCCGATCATACCGTCATCCTGCCGTTCACAAGACTGCAGGGCGGACCGATGGACTACACACCGGGAATCCTCGAGACACAACTGTCTACATGGAGCAGCAACCCCAACTTCGTGCATACCACCATCGTCGGACAACTCGCACTCTATGTGACGATGTATAGTCCGCTGCAGATGGCGGCCGACCTCCCCGAAAACTATGAGCGGTATGATGACGCATTCCAGTTCATCCGCGACGTGGCGGTAGACTGGGATGACTCCAAATACCTTGAGGCGGAACCGGCCGACTATATCACCGTGGCGCGTAAGGCTAAAGGAACAGACAACTGGTTCATCGGCGGAAAGTGTGACGAGAACGGCCACGACAGCGTGGTGAAACTTGACTTCCTCGACAAGGGGAAAAAATATGCGTGCACCATCTATGCTGATGCTAAGGACGCTCACTACGAGAAAAATCCAAAGGCTTATACCATCACTAAGAAAAAGGTCAAAAAAGGCGACGTGCTGAAGCTTAAAGAGGCTCCTGGAGGTGGATTCGCCGTATCTCTCATCGCATTATAAATGCGACAAGTTGTAAGATGACAAAATTATTTTAACATGAAAAAATCAACATTACTGACCATCATTTTGGCTACTGCCCTCTCACAAAATACCACCGCACAGGATTTCGACTTCAATGAATGCGTCGTCGAAAACTCACGGGTGGCTTTCAAATTGCTTGCTCCTGACGCAAAAAATGTAAAACTGAGAATATATAACAAGGCAGAAGGGGGACAACCCGTGAAAACCATCAAGATGACCAACAACAATGGGGTGTGGTCGACGGTCATTCCCTATTCACATAAAGCTACGTTGGTCGGAAAGTATTATACTTTTGACGCCATTGATGACAAACTGCATTCACATGAGACACCGGGTGTCTTTGCCAAGGCGGTCACCATGAATGGTAAACGGGGAGTCATCATGGACATGAGGGTCACTGACCCGGCATGGTGGGAGAAGGATGAAAGACCGCCATTGAAATCACCTGCCGATCTTGTGATTTATGAGTTACATCACCGTGACTATTCCATCGCACGCAACATCCATCTCAATCCAAAGCCCGGAGATGAGGAAAGGGAATACACCAACTATCCTGGGAAATTCCTCGCATTGGGAGAAAAATGGTCTGTAAATTATCTTAAATCACTGGGTGTCAATGCTGTGCATATCTTGCCTTCCTTCGATTTCGCTTCCATTGATGAGGGTAGCGACAAACCGCAATACAACTGGGGCTACGACCCGCTCAACTATAATGTGCCCGAAGGATCCTACTCCACTGACCCCAAAGAACCTGCTGCCAGAATAAGGGAATTTAAACTGATGGTTCAAAATCTGCACAAAGCGGGTATCAGGGTGATCCTCGATGTGGTTTACAACCATACCTATAATGTTGAAAAGAGTAATTTCCAACTCACCTGGCCTGATTATTACTACCGGCGTACAGCTGACGGAAAATACAGCAACGGATCGGGATGTGGAAACGAGACGGCTTCTGAGAAGAAGTATATGCGTGATTTCATCATCGCAAGCGTGAAATATTGGATCAAAGAATATCATATCGATGGCTTCAGGTTTGACCTCATGGGTGTGCACGACATTGAGACAATGAACGCCGTGAGAAAAGCTGTCGACGAGATTGATCCCTCTATATTCATCTATGGTGAGGGATGGTCGGCTGGTGCTTGTGCCTATCCCCAGGAAAAACTGGCGATGAAAGAGAATATCAGTCAGATGCCGCGTATCGCTGCCTTCAGTGATGAGATGAGAGATGCTTTGAGAGGACCGTTCAATGATGATACCAAGGGAGCCTTCCTGGCCGGTATCCCTGGCGAGGAGGAGAGCCTCAAATACGGAATCGTGGGAGGTATCCAACATCCGCAACTGATGATGGATGGGGTCAACTATACCAAGAAGGCCTGGGCTACCCAACCGACACAGATGATCGCTTATGTCAGTTGCCATGATGACATGTGCCTCGTGGACAGGTTGAGAACATCCATACCCAATATCTCCATCGAGGAGACCATCCGACTTGACTTGTTGGCTCAGACAGCAGTGTTCACTTCTCAAGGAGTGCCTTTCATGCTCTCGGGTGAGGAGATGTTGCGTGACAAGAAAAAGGTGCACAATAGTTTCGAGTCGCCTGACTCCGTCAACCAACTCAACTGGGACAATCTCCAGCGGTATCCCAACGTGCTGGACTACTACTCAAAACTCATTCAGCTGCGAAAAAATCACCCGGCTTTCCGTTTGGGCGATGCTGAGATGGTCAGACAACATCTGGAATTCCTCTTTACCGGACCTTGTCTCGTGGCTTTCCGACTTAAAAACAACGCCGGAGGGGATGAGTGGAAGGATATCATCGTGGTGCTCAATGCCAACAAAGAGCCACATACCATCCAGATTCCTGATGGCAACTACACGGTCGTCTGTAAAGACCAGGTCATCAATGAGGAAGGACTTGGCTCGGTCAAGGGTACACAACTGACCGTCGCTCCCCAGTCTGCGATGATCTTGCATAACTAAAAATCCAATTGATTATGAGAAAAAGTGCCTTTTTATTGTTGATACTGCTTAGCCTTTCATGCCACATGAACGCTGCCATCAAAATCGACAGAATAGAACCGACAGACTGGTATGTGGGGATGAAAAATCCCATGCTGCAACTGATGGTCTATGGAAAAGACATCAGAGAGGCCAACGTGACTACCGACTATCCTGGAGTGTCGGTGGAAAAAGTGGTGACACTTGATTCTCCCAACTATCTTCTCGTCTACCTCAACACGAAGGGAGCGATGCCCGGTGTGATGACGCTGAAGTTTCAGTGCGGAAAACAGAAAAAGAATGTGTCCTATGTATTGAAGAAACGGGAGAAGGAGGGACGTGAACGGATGGGATTTTCCAATGCCGACGTGCTCTATATGCTCATGCCCGACCGCTTTGCCAGTGGAAGTGAGACTAACGACCAGATCAAAGGCATGCAACCTTATGTCAACGACCGGACACAACCGAGTCTGAGACATGGCGGTGACCTGGAGGGTATTCGTCAGCATCTTGATTATTTCAATGAGCTGGGAGTTACGGCATTGTGGTTCACTCCCGTTTTGGAGAACAATTCACCTGACCATAATGGTTTCAGCACCTATCATGGGTATGCGACGACTGATTACTATAAGGTAGATCCGAGATTCGGTACGAATGAGGAATATCGCAGGTTGACCGATGAGGCGCATCAGCATGGACTCAAAGTGGTGATGGACATGATCTTCAACCATTGTGGCTTCGAGCATCCTTGGGTGAAAGATATGCCTTCGAAGGATTGGTTCAATACCAATCAATGGCTTAAAGAGTCGAATGGCACGTCGGATCCCAGAGGGACGAGTTTCTTGCAGACAAGTTACAAACTGACACCTGTGGTCGATCCCTATGCCTCTAAAGTGGATCTGAAGGAGACCGTCGAGGGATGGTTTGTGCCTACTATGCCCGATCTTAACCAGCGCAATCCTCATGTGATGACCTATCTCATCCAAAACAGTATCTGGTGGATAGAGACCGTGGGTATCGATGGCATCAGGATGGATACCTATCCTTATGCGGATGCAGAGGGGATGGCGCAATGGATGAAGCGCATCGATGAAGAATATCCCAACTTCAACACGGTGGGCGAGACATGGGTCACCGAACCGGCTTATACCGCTACCTGGCAAAGGGATTCCAAAATCTCGCAGAGTAACACGTATCTCAAGACGGTAATGGACTTCAGTTTCTTCGATAAACTCAACATGGCCAAGAATGAGGAGACCGACGATTGGTGGAAGGGGTACAACCGCATCTACAACAGTCTGGTCTACGACTATCTTTACCCCAATCCGTCGAGCGTCATGGCGTTCATCGAAAACCATGATACGGACCGGTTCCTCGGAAACGGCACCGACACGCTGGCTCTCAAACAGGCGCTCGCCTTGCTGCTCACCATCAACCGCACTCCGCAGTTGTATTATGGCACGGAGGTGCTCATGAATGGCACCAAGGAGGTGACGGATGGGAATGTGAGGAAAGACTTCCCGGGCGGCTTCCCGGGCGACAAGAAAAACTGTTTCACACGTGAGGGGCGCACTAGAGCCGAGAATGCGATGTTTGATTGGTGCAGCCGTTTGCTGCACTGGAGAAAGGGCAACATGGCTATCATTAAAGGTAAGCAGACACAGTTTATTCCTTGGAAAGGGGTCTATGTCATCGCCAGACAATATGAGAACAATACCGTGATGACGATCATCAACGGCACTCAAAAAGAGAATTCTTTGGAGGTGGCTCGCTATGCGGAGGTGATCGGCCACACACAGGTGGCAAAGGATGTCTTATCTGGCAGACGTGTCAGACTTGACAAAAATGTCAACCTCCGACCACGACAGACGATGGTGCTCCAATTGGGTGAGTAGTCAGAAGCCTCCCAAGATAGGGAAAACAACAGGCTCAGAGGATGATGGCTGATGTATCCTCTGAGCCTGTTTTGTTGAACGTAAGCAGATGCCCTAAATAAGATGATGGAGCAATGCGGTCAATAGAGCAGGAGCAGACCCGCAAAGCCTGCGAAAAGCATCATGAGGATGGGGTTGACCTTCATCACCCTCGTACCTATCCATGTGGCGATGAAAAGGGCTACGCTGATCCAAAAATGCCATGGATTCACATCAATGGAGGAGAAATTCTCCTTGTTCATCAGCAAAAGGGCTGCTGCGGCCAACAGACCGACCACGGCAGGACGCAGACCGTTGAAGATACTCTCCATTAAAGGGGTATGCATGTATTTGAAAAACATACGGGCGATGAGAATCATCAGAATGAAAGAGGGCAGGACCAATGCCAATGTGGCTGTGGTACTGCCGAGAACAGCCAGACCGTTGCTCATTCCTGCGTTCTTGATGGCGGTGTAGCCGCAGTAGGTGGCGGAGTTGATCCCGATGGGACCAGGAGTCATCTGACTGATGGCGACAATGTTGGTGAATTCTGCTGATGTCATCCACTGATGGTGATACACCACCTCTGTCTGGATGAGGGAGAGCATGCCGTAACCACCGCCAAAACCAAAAAGGCCTATCTCAAAAAATGTGATGAAAAGGGAGAGGAAAATCATTTCTCAGTGGGTTTGACAATCGTTCCATACAAATAACCGCCAACACCTGCTGCCAATATCACATAGATCGGGTTGACATGCATGAGCCAGATGGCCAGCGCGCTGGCGATGGGTATCCAACAGTTGGCTAAAGAAATCTTCGCACTGCGGGCCAGACGGAATGTCGGGGCGGCAATCAGGGCCACCACGGCAGGGCGGATGCCACGGAAGATGGACTCCACCACAGGATTGTCCTGAAAATTAGCGAAAAACATCGCAATCAGCAGGATGATGATAAAAGAGGGTAGCGCAGTGCCTAAAGCGGCGCACAAGGCCCCTGGAAGACGGCGTAGTTTGTATCCCACAAACACACTCATATTGATGGCAAACACACCAGGACAACTTTGGGCGATAGCAATCGCGTCAAGAAAATCCTCCCGGTTGAGCCATCGGTGACGGTCCACAACCTCTGTCTCTATGAGGGGTATCATGGCATAGCCTCCACCAATGGTGAAGGCGCCAATGCGGAAAAAAGTCTTAAAACTGTCCCAATAAAACCTGTCCATCGTCAGGGGGTTAGTGCTGTTGCTCGATCCATTTGCGGGCGTTCACGAAAGCCTCGATCCATGGAGTCACCTCATCCTTGCGATGGTCAGCGGGATACCAGCCGCACTGCCAGGGGAAGATGGCGCGCTCCAGGTGTGGCATCATGGCCAGGTGACGGCCATCGGCACTGCAGATGCCTGCAACGCTGTGGTCCGAACCGTTGGGGTTGCCTGGGTAAGTGTCGTAGGTGTATTGGGCCACGATGTGGTAATGATCCTTGGGCTCAGGCAATGAGAACTTGCCTTCACCGTGGGCAACCCAGATACCTAAACGACTGCCGCTCAGCGAACTGAGCATCACACTGTCGTTCTGGGGGATGGTGAGACCGAGGAAACTGCTCTCAAACTTCTTCGAGTCATTGTGCAGCATGCGGGTGCGTTGCTCATGTTCGGGATTGATGAGATTGAGTTCCACCATCAACTGGCAACCGTTACAGATGCCGAGTGAGAGCGTGTCGCGACGGGCATAGAACTTGTCGAGGGCTTCCTTGGCCTTGGGATTGTAGAGGAAGGCGCCTGCCCATCCTTTCGCACTGCCCAGGACATCGCTGTTGGAGAATCCACCGCAGAAGACGATGAAGGAGATGTCGTCGAGGGTCTCGCGGCCACTGACAAGGTCGGTCATCGTCACGTCTTTCACATCAAAACCGGCCAGATAGAGTGAATAGGCCATCTCGCGCTCGCCATTGGTTCCTTTCTCACGGATGATGGCTGCCTTGATGCCTGTAGGTTTGCGGCGGTCGGCTGACAGGTGATAGGAGAGAAGACTTCCTTTGAATCTGGAGGGGAAACGCATGAGCAGCGGCTGCTGCTTGTAGTTGTCGTAGCGCAGACGGGCACGGCCGTTGAAACTCTGTTTGCGGTCGAGCAGATAAGAAGTCTTATACCACACGTCGCGAAGGTGGTCGATATCGAAATAATACTCGATGTCGTCTTTCTTGATGGTGAGTGTCCGCTCGTTGGGGGTGGGGTAGCCGATCTTTGCATAACCCACTCCGAGATCATCGAGCAACTCACGCATCTCAAACTTGTATTTGTCGCTGACCTGGATGACTACGCCGGGATTCTCAGCAAAGAGCGTTTTCACCAAGTCGTCTTTCATGTTGAACAGGTTGATGCTCATACCTCCTGTCGGGTTGGCGAAGCACATCTCAAGCAAGGTGGTGAGCAGACCACCGGCACTGATGTCGTGGCCCGACATGATCCATCCTTTCTTGATCATCTGTTGGATGGCATCAAAGCAGTCGGCAAAATATTGCGGGTGCTTGACTGTAGGCACATCGTCGCCGACAGCACCAAGCGACTGGGCGAGTGCGGAACCGCCCAAACGCAACTGGTCGAAACTGAAGTCTATATGATAGATGGAGGAGTTCTTGTCATTGACAAGGACGGGAGACACCACCTGGCGGATGTCGGACACTTCACCACCACTGGTCACAATGACGGTTCCCGGAGAGATGATCTTCTCACCATTGGGATATTGCTGGCTCAGGGAGAGTGAGTCTTTGCCAGTAGGCACATTGATATGGAGTTCGCGGCAGAAATCGCTGAGAGCTTCCACGGCAGCATAGAGACGGGCATCCTCGCCTTCCTGTGAGCGGCATGGCCACATCCAGTTGGCTGACAGAGAGACGCCTTGCAGACCATCGGTGAGGGGTGCCCACACGATGTTGGTCAGCGACTCAGCAACTGACAGCACGCTGCCTGCTTCGGGGGAGGCAAGACCGGCTTGGGGTGCATGTCCCAGGGCTGGGGCGATACCTTTGCGGCCACGGTAGTCGAGTGCCACGACACCACAGTCTGAGAGGGGCAACTGGAGTTCACCCTGACATTGCTGACGGGCGATTTTTCCTGTTACGGAGCGGTCGACCTTGTTGGTGAGCCAATCCTTGCATGCCACGGCTTCAAGTTGCAGCACACGTTCGATATACTGGTCGAGCAGATCTGGGTTGATGGCTGCGTCGGCATAGTGGCGCTCCACCGTGCGGTCGACCATGATGGTCTTGGGTGAATGGCCAAACATCTGGGCTACATCGAGATCAAAAGGACGTGCGCCGTCTGATTGCACAAAGGAGAAATGGGCGTCGCCTGTGGTTTCACCGACAACGTATAGTGGGGCGCGCTCGCGCTCGGCGATGCGTGCTACATGTTCAATATGTTGTTCATCGATGAGCAGACCCATGCGCTC
>CADCQC010000194.1 GCA_902803455.1 uncultured Prevotellaceae bacterium | reverse complement strand
TTTGTGCCAGAAACCAAGAAAATAGACGATTTGCTCAGGGAGTTTCAGGAAAACAAAATCCACATGGCTATCGTCGTCGATGAGTTTGGTGGTACTAGCGGATTGGTCACACTGGAGGATATCTTGGAGGAGATCGTGGGAGAGATCCATGACGAGTATGACGAGGAGGAGAAAACCTATACCAGGATCAATCAGAATACCTATATTTTCGAGGGAAAGACCTTGTTGTCTGATTTCTACAAGATTCTCGACATCGATGATGATTTTATCGACGTTGAGGGTGACGCAGAGTCTTTGGCTGGCCTGCTGCTTGAACTGAAAGGTGATTTTCCGGTTGTCAATGAGAAAATCACTTATGGCAAATACACATTTGAGATCCTGGCGGTTGAGAAACGTCGCATCTCTCGGGTGAAAGTGGTGATTCATCCTTCATCTTCCGAACAATCTTCTTAATCATTGCAAGATGAGGACATTGCTGACATGGTTCTTTCACGCTTGTTTCTTCATGGGATTGAGCGCACAGGTCGTGCTTCATGAGCAGGTTTGCTTTCCTGAAGAGATTCCCGCTGGAGGTTATAGCGGCATCACTTGGTTGGGTGATGACCGTTATGCGGTGGTGAGCGACAACAGTCCGCATCCGGGTTTCTTCACGTTCCATATCGACATCGATTCCACGGGGATGATCCGTTCGGTGAAAAATCTTGGCTTTACGGGGCATACTGATCCTGGTCGGGATCAAGAAGGCATCGCGTGGTTTGCGCCCGACAGTACGCTCTTCATCAGCGATGAGACCCATAATCAGGTGCGTGAACTGCGATTGGATGCTACTCCTACAGGACGACAACTGCCGTTGCCGAAGGTCTTTGAGGGCGCCTCAAGAAACTATGGCATGGAAGCGCTTACCTATCAGTCAGCTACCCACCGCTTTTGGACCACCAGTGAGAGCACGCTCCCGGGGGATGGGCCACAGACCACGGCCACCAATGGCGTTCGCAATAGGTTGCGCCTGTTGGCTTTTGACGACAGCCTCCAGTTGGAAGGACAATATCTGTATGAGATGGAAGAGGTTCATCCATTGGTACCTGCCCAAACGTTTGTCTGCGGGGTGAGTGCGTTGACGGCTCTTGACGACGGGCGGTTGCTGGTCTTGGAAAGAGATGCTGCAATCCCTGAATCGAAAATCGGTGCAATGGCCAACTGTCGCATCTATATGGTCAGGCCTACTCCCTGCCATCGGTTGAGAGAAGATGTGGAACTCGTTGCTCAAACTCCATTATCCAAGACACTGGTGGCAGAATGGACTACATCCATCGGACTGTTGGATTTTTCCTTTGCCAATTATGAGGGAATGTGTCTCGGACCGAAATTGCCAGATGGAGGACAGGTGATCTTGCTGGTAGCAGATTCACAAAATCAATATGCAGGGGTCTTGTCTGACTGGTTTCGCACGTTGGTCATTTACTGACGCGAAACCGTATGTAGGCTCTGTCATCAAACGAAACGTTGCCTGCCATCATTCCCTTGGTGGCATGATACGTCTGGAAGAGCAGTGGGTCGGTTGACAACAGATGAGAGAGCGCTTGCTCACTTGCCGCAAGGGTAGGAAGAAGGTAGGGATAGCCGTCAGTGGCCAAGATGACATCTCCAGATTCCACTTTGATGGTTTTGGCCCTTTCCAAAGGAATAGGAAAACCATCTATCACCGAAAAAGTCTTGTTCTGATCATGGCAGGTAGCGATGATGTCATCGACGATTTGCTTCCTGGCCACATCATCGGTCTGCAATGATGCGATGGTGGCTTCTCCATTATTCAGCATCTGACGGATGATGGCTGCACGTTTGAGGGCAATAGCGTGTTCTTCGGGTTTTGGATTGTCATAGCAGAGGCCTCCGACTATACATTGGCAATCACCTACCAGCCACACTTCCTCATGATGAATGCTGTAGATGGCGGCACTTGCAGTCAACCGTTCTTCCGGATGATGGATCAGACGATCCACGCTGATGTGATAATGATCGTAAGCATCTCTGATGCGTCGGGTGACGGCATCACAAAAATCGCCCAAAGAGTCTGCCGATGACAGTTCGCCAAGCACCTCACTCACCAGCAACATGGCGAGACGGCCGTTGCGGATGTCATCCCTGATTTGATGAGGTGCCTTACTCGTGCTGCCGTCGATGACAGCCACATGGCTATTTGTCACGACGATGCCGTCCTCGCACGTTTCGTTGCTGTGTTTGCCGGTCAGTTGTCGTTCGATGATGTGGATGCTCATGGGTGGCTTGGCGTGGGGTGTCTTTTCTTTGATGGTCTTTCTTTTTGCTGTCTTTCCTTCGGTTGTCAGCTACAGGGCCCGTCAGAAGCGGTATCAGGTCACTCATGCCGAGGCGTCGTAGTTCTTTGGCAATCTTCTGACGTTCCTCCGGTTGATACCAGAAGAAAAACATGCGTTGGGCGAGTTTCTCCTGTGGGGTCTTCGCACTAAAGACGGGTTGCAGCGTATAGGGGTCATAGCCGGTATACCACATCTCGGTGCTGATGGTCATGGGGGTAGGGGTGAAGTCTTGAACTTGTTCCAACTGGAAATCAAGGCGTTTGGTGATCAGGGCAAGTCGGGCCATATCCTCTTCCCTGCATCCCGGATGGCTGCTGATGAAATAGGGGATGATCTGTTGCCGGAGGCCTTCTTTACGATTGATGTCGTCAAAGATGCGTTTGAAGGTCTCAAACTGTGAGAAACTGGGTTTACGCATATACTGCAGCACCTGGTCACTGGTATGCTCCGGTGCTACTTTCAACCGGCCGCTCACATGGTGGCAGATGAGTTCCCGTGTGTAGTCGGCGGCTGCCTTGTCGATGTCCTCATCGCCGCTCTGATGGAGCAGCAGGTCATAGCGCACGCCACTGCCGATGAAACTTTTTTTGATGCCGGGGAGTTGGTCGACGGCATGATAGATGTCGAGCAGTGGACGGAGATCGGTGTTGAGGTTTCGGCATATACGGGGATGGATGCATGACGGCCGTTTGCATTTTTGACAGATCGTCTTGTCTTTTCCTCCCATGGCATACATATTGGCCGATGGTCCTCCCAGATCGCTGAGATAGCCTTTGAAATCATCGAGAGCCGCCACCTCGCGAACCTCGCGGAGGATACTCTCCTTGCTTCTGGATGCGATAAACTTACCCTGATGCGCACTGATGGTACAGAAGGCACAGCCTCCGAAGCACCCGCGGTGGATGTTGACCGAGTGCTTGATCATCTCGTAGGCAGGTATGCGCTTGCCTTTGTACTTGGGATGGGGCAGGCGGGTGTAGGGATAGGCAAACGATTGGTCGATCTCCTCGGTGGTCATCGGAGGATAGGGTGGATTGACCACGGTAAACAACTCACCGGTTTGCTGGATGAGGCGCTGCGCTTGCAACTTGTTTGACTCTTCCTCTATATGCCGGTAATTCTCTGCTTCTGCCTTCTTGTCTTCCAAACAACGTTCATGGCTGTGGAGCACAATGTCGTCGGAGGTGATGCCATTCGGAATATCTTCACGATGGCTCACAAACACGGTTTGGGGCAATGTGCGGATGGCGGAGATGGGATGGCCGGCGGCCAGCAGATCGCAGAGTTCAACGATACCTTTTTCTCCCATGCCATAGATGATGAGGTCGGCACCCGAGTCATATAGAATACACCGGCGCAGACGGTCTTGCCAGTAGTCGTAATGGGTGAGGCGGCGCATGGATGCTTCTATGCCTCCGAGGACGACAGGCACGTCGGGGAAGAGTTGCTTGAGGATGTGGGTATAAACCACCGTGGGGTATTCTGGGCGGCAGTCATGGCGGCCGTCAGGACTGTAGGCATCCTCGGAGCGCAGACGTCTGTTGGCGGTGTATTTGTTGACCATGGAGTCCATGCAGCCAGGAGCAATACCGAAGAATAGCCGTGGCCGCCCCAACTTCTTGAAGTCGCGGTAGTCACCATGCCAGTCGGGTTGCGGAACGATGGCCACGCGCCATCCTGCCGCTTCCAGGGCGCGGCCGATGACAGCTGCGCCGAACGACGGATGGTCAATATAGGCATCGCCGGAGAAGAGGATGACGTCGAGTTCATCCCATCCTCTCAGTTCCACTTCTTTTTTGGTCGTGGGGAGCCAGTCACTCAGCCGGTGGTTCGACATGTTGGTCGGTTTATTCGCTGTCTGCGGCGGTCTCGGTTTCCTGTGGCCGTTCCTCTTCCCATTTCTTGTAGAGGGCGATGAGATGGGTCAGGCCGATGGCCTTCATGTTGCTGTTGTAAATCACATCGAGACAGAGGTCGAGCAATGATTTGTCTGATCCGGCTTCCGTGGAGAGCATCGAACGGATATTGAATTTCAACTTGTCGAGCACGCTCTCGTCGATGATGCCGTTGCTGTCCACCAGGTTGTCGAGCAGATGATATTTCTCGATGGTCAAGAGGTGATCATCACTCACCTCGATACTCCTTGTCCCAGAGCTGTTGGCTTGAATCTTATGCATGTCTTTTCCTTTTTCAGTAGGTTGATGGTTATATGGTTAAATGTTTTTTCTGACTTATGGAATAAGATAATTGAGAATGCCGCGCATGATAGCGTTGCGGGTGCGGGTGTCCTTGATACATTCCAGGGGGAATCCCATGGTGAACGAGCGGTAGTCGCGTCCGCTATAGGCTACGGCGGCATTGAGACCGTTGGCGTAGCGCATCACACAGTAGGATGTTGACAGGGGGTTGAGCACATCAAACGACGTGGCGGCGTAATGGGTGGCATTGAGTTGATGCCAGGTGTCGAACGACATTCCCAGTCCCTGCACTGTACTGCTGCTGTGGCGGCTGATACCTTCGCAACGAAGTTTCAGAACATCCGACAGGAAACGTTTTTCTTTGTCTGTCCGCATGTCGCTGCCCACGTATGAGCCACTCACGAGCAGGTTGCCATGGTCGCGGACATAGGAGCGGAGACGCTTCTGCATCTCTTCAGAGAAGGTCTTGTAGAGAAGCAGCGAATGGCCGTCGTCCTTTTCCAGTCCGAGCAACAGGTCTACGCAGTCCACATGACTGGTCTTGGCTTTCCCCGCCTCAAAGGCTTCACTGCTGCAACTGATGATGTTGTATTTGTGGGCACTGTGGATGGCTGTGGCGTGTTCTCTCACATAGTTGAAGTCATTGCCTGCGATGAATTGTCCGACCATTTCTTCACCACAATAGCCCAGCGCTCCTTCTCCCTCACGGCCGAACAAACGTTTGTCGAACACTCTCTGGCGTCCTGACCATCCGGCCATGAGACCATAGGTGACACCGGGGTCTGCGTCGATGTCGAATCCTTTCTTGTCGCCGGAATCCACGACGGCGGGTGACGACACCCTATGGAAGCCGTTGACCACCATCACGGTCTTCTTGGCCGACGGGACGTAAGAGGCGGAGAGTACCTCCGTGGGAAAACTCTCACCGCCATGATTGGCGGCCGTCACCTTGAAGTGGTAGAGGGTGTTGGGCTCGATGTTGACAGTGCAAGAGGTACCTTTCACCACGGTTCCATTGTCGAAGTCGAGGTCTCCAATGGCGGTATACACCACATATTCCGTTGGGTCAGCGGTGGGCTCTTGGGGATCACGCACGGGATTCCAGTAGAGTTTGGCTTTCCCCTTGTTGGTCAGTTCGATATGGAAGTTGCGGGGGGCGAGGGGCTGCACGACGTATTTCGTCCCGTGCATCTCATTAACATACCTCAGCAACGTCTTGTAGATCGAACGGGCAAGTGTGAAACGGAAGTTGGGATCGAGTCCGTAACGCATATCACCGAAATTCTGGTGTGACAACACCTCGAGGATGGCTGATGGCACGGCGGGCACGCGTGTCTCGTTGTAGTTGCGGTCGTAGATGAGTCGACGTTTCCATTTACCGTATTTGGCACGGATGTCTTCCCATACATTGTGGAAGAGTGCGTCGGCCAGGTCGCGGGAGGCGAGGCGGGAGATGCCGGCGCCGAGTTTGCCATCATAAAAGTCGGTGGTGCAGATCGCCAAAGTGCCATAAATGTCGTTGCCTCCCGTCTTGTCATATCCGGCGTCGCTGTGTACCGAGAGCATCAATTCGATGGGTACACGAAGGCCTGGCTGGTTGGGGACGAAGGGTGAGCCGCCAGCCAACCAGTTGTTGTAGCGGGCACGGGTGTTGAGGTTGTCGTTATAGTCGTTGCTGCCCTTGTTGACATCATAGACAGAGTCGGGGGCTCCTGCCCAGTGGGCGGTGTAGCGTGCGCCTTCCAGACAACGCGGCAGACCGCTGGTCACACCATTGCGCTCGATGTTGCCCATTCCGCCGCCAAAACGCACGGCATCGGCTGTCACCACTCCTTTGCTCTTGCTGTGATTGCTGAGGACGACCATGTTGTATGGACTGTTGCCCCGGTCGAAGTCGAAGGTTCCCAGATAGACCCATGTGCCACCGCCCATGCGTTGGTTGACGTTGAACACGGTGCGGCGACCCTTGTGCCAAACAGTGTATTGCGCATCATCCACAGAGTTGCTGAGGGTTTGGTAACTGACATAGACGGCATAACGGCCGGCTTCGGGTATCGTGGGTTGGTAGGTGATCGTGCTCAGGCGTGAGGTGCTGCTCTCAGCCATACGTGCAGTGCCCGACTTGAAAGGATTCTCTCTTGTGGTGTAGGTGCCAGTGTGGTAGGCGAATCCTTGTTTGGGGGTAGTCGTCCAGGAGTGGGCGCCGTTGGCTTCTTTGTAACTGTTGCCTGGACGGTCGTTGTCGACGATCACTTCGTTTTTCTGCCAGTCACGCTCACGCGGTGTGCAGACCACCGCACCGGCATTTTGCAGCATGGGCATGAGGTAGGGCACCACGATAGTTTGGGTGAAGAGATCCTCTGTGGTGCAAAACAGGTTGGGGCGCTGGAAAATCCATTTGCCTGACTTCTGGGCATAATATCTGCCATGGCTGGCCGCAATCATCAGGTGGCGACCTTCCAGACCGCGGGTGATCTTATTGGGACGGGAGACATTGGTGACCCAAGGCTTTCCCTCATAATCGATGCCGCGCCATTGGCGACTTTGGTCGTGATGGTCACGAAGGCGGTTGGGGATCAGTTGGTCGATGAGTTGTCCGTGGGTGCGTATTCTGATGTCGTAGTGCTTATACGCCCTGGGCAGGATATCTTTTACTTGGGAATAGATGTTTTTTACCAGTTGGGGGGTAAACTCCTGAGCGCTGAAATTCTCGTGTGCGGTGATATCTATGATACGTT
>CADCQC010000193.1 GCA_902803455.1 uncultured Prevotellaceae bacterium | reverse complement strand
ATAGATGCCGACATCTATATCTTGGCCCATACCACCTCGCCATTCATTAAACTCTCGACGGTGGAGAATGCGCTTCACAAAATGACGGATGAGGGATACGACTCCGCCTTCAGCGCAGAGAAGATCCAGACCTTCACCTGGTATGACGGGAAACCTCTCAACTATGACTTGAAAGAGATTCCCCGCACACAGACTATATCTCCGGTCTTCGTGGAGACCAGCGCCTTCTACATGTTCAAGCGGGAGATCTGGACCATTCACCACCAACGGATCGGTTTCAAACCTTACATTGCCATAGTCGACAAGATAGAGGGAGTGGACATCGACTGGCCTGAAGACTTCGATTTCGCAGAAAAAATGTGCTCTAATCAATAGACAACAAATCATTATTTTCTCTTTCAAACAGCCATTCACTATGTATGCAAAATATTTTAAGCGGCCTATAGGTTTTATGATCGCGCTGATCGCGCTGATATGCCTCTCTCCCCTATTGCTGGTGGTCACCATCTGGTTGCATTTCGCCAATAAAGGGGCGGGCGCCTTTTTCTTCCAGGACAGACCTGGCAAGGATGGAAAGATCTTCAAGGTGATCAAATTCAAGACGATGAATGATCAGCGTAATGAAAAGGGAGAACTGCTGTCGGACGAGGAACGACTGACCAAGGCGGGCAGATTTGTGCGCTCAACCAGCATCGATGAACTACCTCAGCTGATCAACGTGCTGAAGGGGGACATGGCGCTGATCGGGCCAAGACCGCTGCTCCCAAAATATCTGCCGCTCTACTCGCCTGAACAATTTCGGCGGCATGAGGTGAGACCAGGCATCTCAGGATGGGCTCAGTGTCACGGGAGGAATGCCATCTCTTGGAAGAAGAAATTCGAACTCGACGTGTGGTATGTGGATCACCTGACGCTGATGACCGACATTAAAGTGATCCTGATCACACTGAAGAAAGTGTTCTGGCGCGAAGACATCAACCAGGAGCCGACTGGCAGCGGTCATCTGATGGAACCTTTCAACGGACATAACTGAATACATCAGAAGAATCTCGACAAACCCTTCTTCAACACCTTGCTCAAAACTTAAAGGAACCGATTTTCTTCTGTGCTTGCATGGCCGTCTCACGACGGCCATGTTTTTTTGTATCTTTTTTCCCGTTGACACTATGGCAGGAGGATCTTTTTCCCGTTGACGATATACATGCCTTTTGCTGACGGCTCAACACGGCGACCTTGTAGGTCGTAGACATGATTGCGCGGATCTTGATTGTTGCTCACTTGCGTAGCATCGATGCCTGAAGGCATCTCGCTTTCCTTCTTCACGATCCAGCTTTCAGGTATGCCTCTATAGTCGTTAGTCCAGTCGTTCATTCCGTCGGCCTTGACGAATGTGCCAGTGGGAGAAACGCCAACTAGCCAACTACCAGTGCTGCCTGAAGCAGAGATGTCGGTGGCCAAGCATTTCACGTAATTCAGTTGCTTGCAGCCATTGAACATGTAGTAATAACTGTCTTGGTCCAACTTGGGTGCAAGCAGGTCGGGGGCTGTGGTCAGACTGGTGCAGTCTCTAAACATATTGTCATAACAGCTATAGGTGAGCGTCATTGCCGGCAAGGCGGGGGCATCGGTGAGGGAGGAACAGCCCTCAAACATGGCGTGATAGCATTCGTCGGTGAGCGTGGTGGCTGGAAGCGCGGGGCCTGCAGTGAGGTCCCGACAGTATGCAAACATGAAATAATAGCATCTGAAGGCCAAGGTGGTGGATGGAAGCTCCGGGGCGCGCGTCAGGCCTGTGCCATAGAACATCCCCTGGTAGCAGCTCTCTTTGAGCGTGGTGGCTGGCAGCACGATGTCTTTCTCGGGATGATTCTTGATGTGGGGATTGCCTGGCCATGCTATGCGAAACAGTTCCTTCAACACACTCTTGGGACATCCCGACAGGTCGGTCTTGCCTGAGAAACCTCCTGAAAAGACTAGGCTGAGAGGATTGCCAAAGACATAGATGTCTTTCGATGCGTTGATGTTGAAATTCTCCTCAAAGGTGTTTGCATCATAGAGCCTCACGCTCAGGATGTCTCCCGCTGATAAGGTGACCGTCATGGTCTCGTCTTGGTTATACCACGTATTTTCTGACCAATTCCCAGAAGCATTATGACTATGCGTAACCTTTATGGATATCGCATTCTTGTTCTTAATGGTCAACTCGGTGCCGTCCTCCACGGCCTCAAAACTGAGCGGTGTGGAGTTCATGTCATCCTGTGCCTTTGAATCGATAGTCAAGGCAACAATGGCGATCATAAAAAGTAAAAGTCTTTTCATTTTTGTACTGCTTTAAATGGTTTTTTATAGATGTTTGTTGTATGTATTCTTTGTAACCACGTTTCCAAAAATATAAAAAAATCGGGAAAGTGACCGCTTCTGGCATCCACTTCCTTCCAAGATTTTGATGAACTACCCGTTTTTCTGGATGAACGATCGCTTTTAACATTTAAAGCGCGAAAAAAGAGGGGACACGGTCGAGCATTTATCTCTCTTTTTTTGTAATTTTGCGGATAGAGTTTTCAGATCGGATATGCGGATTGCGTTTCCCTTTAAATATGCCGATCGCATTT
>CADCQC010000192.1 GCA_902803455.1 uncultured Prevotellaceae bacterium | reverse complement strand
GAATCGGCTAAACTGAAGGTGACGGCTGAGAAAAAAGCACTCAAAGGTATCAAAGATACGCCCAAGGTGCTCATGATCACCAACGATCCGAGAACACCCAAAGTGGTGATCGACATTCTTATAAAATAATGATTTAAAAATAATAATGTGATATGGACCATCCTGAAAATAGTGAGGAATACAAAGGACTGACCGTCAATTCGGGCGTTCAGCAACCGTCCAGCATCAATCCTTACCTCAGACGAGACAGATTCCGCAGAAAAGAATATTCCGCGGCAGAACTGGTCGAGGGTATCGTCAAGGGGGATGTCACTATTCTGAGTCAGGCGGTGACACTCGTCGAGAGCGTCAATCCCAATCATCAAAGCAAAGCACAGGAGGTGATCGAAAAATGCCTTCCCTATAGCGGAAATTCTGTCAGAGTGGGGATCAGTGGCGTGCCAGGGGCTGGAAAAAGCACCTCCATCGACATGTTCGGATGCCATGTGCTTGATACTTACGGAGGAAAACTTGCCGTGCTGGCCATTGACCCAAGCAGTGAAAGGTCGAAAGGCAGCATCCTCGGAGATAAAACCAGAATGGAAAAACTGTCTCTCAGGCCGGAGGCCTTCATCAGACCTAGCCCGACGGCAGGATCACTCGGAGGTGTGGCCAGAAAAACCCGCGAGACCATCATCCTCTGCGAGGCGGCCGGATACGACAAGATCTTCGTAGAAACAGTGGGAGTAGGACAAAGCGAGACGGCATGTCACTCCATGGTCGACTACTTCATGCTCATTCAACTGGCGGGCACAGGGGATGAGTTGCAGGGAATCAAAAGAGGTATCATGGAAATCGCTGATGGCATCGTCATCAATAAATGTGATGGCAACAATGTCGATAAATGCCATATGGCGGCGACCAACTTCAGAAATGCACTACATTTCTTCCCGAAATCCGACAGCGGATGGATGCCTAAGGTGCTCTGCTACAGCGGATTCTATGGCAATGGCATCAAAGAGGTGTGGGACGTGGTGTATGAATACCTCGATTTCGTCAAGAAAAATGGATATTTCGAATACAGACGCAATGAGCAAAGCAAATACTGGATGTATGAGACCATCAATGAGAGCCTGCGCAACAGCTTCTATCATTCAGAATTGATAGAAAAGTCTCTCAAAGAGGCGGAAAGGGAGGTGCTCTTGGGAAACCAGACTTCATTCGCCGCCGCAGGGAAATTGCTCAACTTGTATTTTGAACACTTGAAATAATAGCAGATAAGAACATATGCTGCAAATTGAAATAGATAACGAAAGCGGATTCTGCTTCGGGGTGACCACGGCCATCAATAAGGCTGAGGAAAAACTCGCCGAGGAGAAAACACTCTATTGCCTGGGTGATATCGTGCACAATGGCATGGAGTGCGAGCGACTGAAGACAATGGGACTCGTCACCATCAACCATGACGACCTTACCCAACTTCACGACGTGAAGATGATGCTTCGGGCACACGGGGAACCGCCGCTCACCTATGCGATAGCAGAAAAAAACAATATCGAAATCGTTGATACGACATGCCCCGTTGTCCTTCAATTGCAAAAGAGAATAAAAAAACAGTTCGACGCTAATCCTGATGCACAAATCGTCATCTTCGGGAAAAACGGACATGCTGAGGTGCTGGGGCTGGTCGGACAAACTCAAAATAAGGCCATCGTGGTGGAGAATATCGAGGATGTACAGCATCTTGACTTCAATCATGATATATACCTCTATTCACAAACCACCAAGTCGCTGGATGAGTTCCATCGAATCATTGACTATATTCAAAAACATATGTCGGCTGAGGCGGAATTTAAAAGTTTTGACACCATTTGCAGGCAGGTGGCCAACAGAATATCTCATATCGCTGCGTTCGCCAGAAAACATGATCTGATCTTGTTCGTGTCGGGTGGGAAAAGCAGCAACGGAAAAGTGCTTTTCGATGAGTGCAAAAGGGTTAATCCACAAAGCCATCAGATCGAATGCCCTGAGGAAATCTCCATGGACTGGCTCAAGGGGGTCGGATCTATTGGCATCTGTGGGGCGACAAGTACACCCAAATGGCTCATGGAAGACTGCCGCAACTTTATCTTGAATAATGTGAATCATGAAATCAATTAATAGTATAAATATTTTTAACATTCAAATCTTATGAGAAAAAAGGTTTTTTTATTGCTGACAGCCGTTACGGCTCTCGTTACACAACTGACAGCTGCACCTGTTTCTAGGACGGATGCCCTTGAAACAGCAAAGGCTTTCATGTCTTCTATGAACATGACCGTCAAACAAAATCTAAAAGCAACCGATGGACCTAGAAAAGTAGGGGCTTTAGACCAAAATCCTGCATTCTATGTGTTTAATAATGGGGATGACGAGGGATTCGTCATCGTCTCAGGAGATGACCGCACTGAGCCGATTTTGGGATATTCTGAAACTGGATATTTCGATATGGACCTGTTGAATGAAAATGTGGGCTCTATTGTTGGCGAATATGCACGGCAGATGGAATACCTTGATCAGGTGGCACTTGAAGACAGCAAAGGCATCATGCGCACACAGACTCCTACCACAAGTCCAGTGCTGCCTCTTCTCACCACGAAGTGGAAGCAGACTTCACCGTTCAACAATGCCTGTCCATTATATCCTATTCCTGGCTCAACAACAAGAACGGTTCTGGGATGTACAGCGGTAGCTGCTGGTCAATATATCTATTATTTCAAAAATAGAATGCCTGCCACTTTACAAAAAGAAATTCCTGCGTACTCACCTTCTTATATCTTTTATGATGCTAATAAAAAAGGATATCGGATCAATGTCAGTAAAATCGCTGCAGGTACTGCATTTAATTGGAACAATATGTTTGATAAATATGATGGAAGCCAGTCTTCCACTCAAATCTCTGCAGTATCCAAATTCTTATTCTATGTGGCTGCGGCTTTGCAAAGTAATTTCAAACAAGGGGTGACAAGCGCATATTTCGAAGATGTTGATGATGTCCTCAAAGCTACCTTTGGATTTAAGTCTAATTATACAAAAGAACTCCTAAGAGAAAACTATACATATCGTCAATGGAAAAAATTCCTTGTGAATAGTTTGGAGAGCAAGATTCCTATCTATTATGGTGCGACGAAGGAGAATGGGGATGCACATGCTTTTATCCTTGATGGCTATGATGGTGGTGACCTCTTCCATATTAATTGGGGTTGGGGTGGTGTCTGTAATGGATATTTCTCTCTGTCCGTTCTCAACCAATATGATTTGGAGGGTAACGAGAGTGTCACTTCTGGCGCTTCTTATAATGCACGCCACATGATGTATCTGGGGCTCCAACCGACTAATGGGTATGTGAATTTTTCTGTCGATGATGACATTACCTCACTCATTAATAGCGCTTCAGGTAGCACTGCAAAGGTGACTTTCTACAACAATACCACAAACGCAATTACTGTTAAATGTGGATTAGGGTATCAAGATGCCAATGGTAACTGGAACCTTGTAAAGGAATGGGGACTTGGAACAAAAACTATCGCTGCAGGTAAGAACTCGGGAGTCATTACTTTCACACTCAGTTTCAATGATGTGCCAGAGAGCAACCAATATGCTAAAGTTCTCTATCCTATCTACAAAGCAAATGATGAGCAAGGATGGCAGCAATGTGAACAAACCACAAACTCGCAGTACATCGCCGTCAGCGGGACGTCCAAAACGGGTATTAGTCTGGCTTTGAAGTCAAATGTTTCTAAACTGACAGCTGAGGAATTCGAATTCCCCGGATCTCGTTCGGCTGGTGCCAGTCAACCCGTTATCGTCACAGTGAAAGCCACAGGAAAGGATTTCTATGGTAAAATCTATCTGTTCGCCAGCACGACGAGTTCTATGGGTAGTCAAAAATCTTCTGAGGAATTATATATTCCAGAAGGAAAAACAGCCAAGGTTGCTTTGTCTTTCACACCGAGTGCAGCAGGTACTTATAATATCAAAGTGGCTACCAATACTTCTTGTTCCAGTCCTTTTGGATCGACTAAGGTGACCATCGGAAGTGCATCTTCCACAACGCTGTCAATAGCTAGTTATGGTGTCAAAAATCTTAAACCAAAAAGCTCTTGGGTGGTCTTGGGATGTTTGCTTTCTGGAAAAGCAACCATTAAAAATACTGGAAGCAAACCTTATTCGGGAAATATTAAAATCAAGTTGTTCTATTCCTCAAATAACTGGAATTTCTATAGCAATGATTATATTACCAGATATGTCCAAATACCTGCCAATGGCACTGCTCAGGTCGAGTACTCATTCAATGATATAGTGTATGGCATGTATTATGGATTAGGATTTGTGGATGAGAATAATACTAAAATAGCTTCTGCATTAGGGTATTCAATAGAAAAAGCTGTGATGACGTATGATGCAAACAAAGACATGACTGCATTGCCTCTTGCTTCATCTGTCACTATTAATGATAATATGTTGGCTGTAGACCTCAGGGGAATGACGGGAACCGTGAAAACGATTGTGCCGAATAAGAATCCAAATACCTTATATTTCGTCAATGCTAGTGAGACGGTACCTGCTGGCTTGACTGGCAAGAATGTGGTCAAGGGAACGGTCGCTCCTTCCATCTCTATCAGTGATGCTTATGACTTCTTCACACCCGTCACCTTCACGGCTACGAATATCTCATTCTCATATGTGCCGACGATAGGTACTGCTCCTAATAAACCTGATGGATGGCAGACACTTGCTTTGCCTTTCGCTCCGGATAAGGTCACATGCAACAATAAGTTGCTGGATTGGTTCAAATCGGCCAGCGATACGAGAAAGAATATGTGGATCAAAGATTTTAGCGCTCTCGAGGGATACAACACCGTCTGCTTCGGATTTGCTCAGACATTGCAAGCCAACCGTCCTTATCTGATCGCTGTACCTGGAAGCCAATGGGGTAGTGAGCACAATCTGGTTGGAAAGACCATCGTCTTCAGTGCCAGCAATGCGGTCGTGACAGAAGATGCTAATGTCGTCACGGGGTCGGATGCTTTCAATTTCAGAGGCACTTTCCAGAAGAAGAGCTTCGACAACATTTATGTGCTTAACGCTAATGGAAATAAGTTCGTTTGTGGGACAAATACGGTTCAACCGTTCAGATGCTATTTTGTCAACTCCAACACGGATATGACAAATATCAACGACCTCAATATCGGAACTCTCGATGAGACTGATGGCATCATGATGCCGTTCGCAGCTGAAGGGGAGACGGTTGATGTCTACAACATCAATGGCATGAAGGTTGGAAAAGCCACTGTCGAAGGGGCGAAAATCAATATCGATGACCTGCCAAAGGGTATCTATGTCATCAAGGGTAAGAAGATGATCAAATATTGATCTCTACCGATCTCCATCAAAAAGCAAGCGGCTCCGAAAAGACTCGGAGCCGCTTGCTTTTTGATGGAGATCCATGATATATGATGATATCATTCGCTATTCTTCTACCTTTTTCAGATATTCTTGATAAAGCCACTCATTCTGTTCGGGGATGGTCATGTTGCTGTTGTCTAGCAGAATGGCATCTTCTGCCTGACGAAGAGGACCTACCTCGCGGTGACTGTCCTGATAGTCGCGGTCAAGCACATTGCGAAGAATGTCTTCATAGTCTGCTGGAGTGCCTTTCGACAGCAACTCATCGTAACGCCGCTGGGCACGTACCTCGGCTGAGGCGGTGACAAAGACCTTCAACTCCGCATCAGGAAAGACCACGGTGCCGATGTCGCGGCCATCCATGACGACACCTTTCTCCACTCCCATACGCTGCTGTTGAGACACCAATGCTTCCCTGACAAACGGAAGAGCGGCCACTTCACTTACACGGTCGGACACTTCCATACCGCGTATTTCCTTCTCCACACAAACATCGTTCAGATAGGTGTCGGGACGACCCGTCTCCTCGTTGACGCGAAAACTGATCATGATCTCTGGCATCATCTGTTGGAGCTTGGCTGCATCCAATTCTCCGTTTGCCTCATAGGCTCCATGCTCCAATGCATACAGGGTCACTGAGCGATACATGGCTCCTGTGTCTACATACACATACCCGATCTTGCGGGCAAGGTCTTTGGCCATCGTACTCTTACCACATGAGGAATGACCATCGATAGCTATCGTTATCTTTTTCATAGGATTTATATGTTAAATGATAAGTTGGCAATAATAGATGATGAGGATACGTGGTATTTGCCGTATGACAGATGAAGTTTGAAACGCTCAAGCGTCAGACCGGCACCTAAGGTCAGACCGGCACCATGACTGCTGCTGCTCTCGCCACTCTTGATCTTCATGTCGTTCGACATCCGGAAATTCAGACCGCCGCCCAACCATACCTGACCAAATACCAGATCTGCACCAAGGCACAAGTGATTGATGAATTTGTCATCCCAGTGCGTCAGGTCGACGAGCGTGGCCGACAGACGCAAAGGTGCACTCGCCAACTTCTTCGTAACGCCTGCCTGAAGATCAAAGGGCAATTTCTCGTATTCGTCATCATAGGCCTTCAACTGTCCGCCCAGATTCTTGGCGACCAATGATATTGACAAGTCTTCATCGCTGGAATAATAGTTTAGACCAAGATCCACACACATCGCAATTGAATGATATTGCCCGATATACGACGTGATCCATTTCGCCCCAATGCCTCCAGTGATGTATCGGCTGAGCGGATAACTTAAATAGGCTCCTAATGATATGTCGCGCGCTGAAAACTCTCCGGTCTCTACATGGTTGGCATCCACCTCCTTCATCTTACCGAAATCCATATACTGAGCACTCAAACCAAAGGACAGACTGTCGGTGAGCATCCAGTTATAGGTCGCACTTGCTGTATTCACACCCGACATGTAATTCATGAAGTTGAGACCTACGGTGCGGTCTTCAACGGATGACAGCAAGGCTGGATTCGAGAAAATCAGAGAGGCATCGTCCTCGATGAGCGAGATGTTGGCGCCACCAAGGGCGGCTCCATGGGCACTCACCGGCAGACGGAGAAATGGATAGGCCGTCCGACTGTCTTGTGCTGACAGCAGAAGGATATGGAGAATGGCAAAAACCACCAAAACACCTCTTTTCATCTTTTTTATTCAAAATTTTCAGCAAAGATACACCTTTTTTCAAATATCTGAACTATTTTTGTAATCCGAATAAGGGAGCATCCGCTACATACATTCAAATAACGGAGATTTTCTTCTATTATTTTGATAAATGGTGCCTTTTGTGTCATATCTCTGAAGAGATACGGGCATCGGATGGACTGCTTGCATAATGATGCATTCATGGAAGTGAAGAAAACATACAACGCTGATCTGGAGAGATACAGGCCAAAACTGTTCCTCTTCTCATTGATGATGGCCTTGGCTTTCTTTGTGGGTGCTTTGGAACTGTCCTTCAGTGATCGTGATGACTTGATGGATTCTGACTTTCTCGATGAGATAGCCGAGGACATGGATTTCATGCCTCCCGTGGAACAGAATGTCAATATGCCAGAACCCGAGAAAGAAACACCGACAAACAGCGACCAGATAGAGGTGGTGGAGGATATCAAGGCGCCTGAGGAAATGAATAGCGAGACCATCATTCCTGAACGGCCTGAACTCATCACAGAGACAGAACTGGAGGAGATGATCGACGAAAAAGTGGAATCGGTCACTTTGGAGGAAATGCAAAATGAGGTGCTCAGAGAGGATGAGGTCGATTTCTTCCCGGAATTCCCAGGAGGTATGCCTCAGCTGATGAGATGGCTGACGCAAAATCTCAAATATCCTGAGGTAGCCAAACAGCAGAAAATCAGTGGAAAGGTTATCGTCTCTTTTATCGTCAATACCGATGGGACAATCAGTGATGTGACATTGGTGAAAAAAGCGGATCCGCTCTTGGATAAGGAAACACTGAGGGTGATGAAAATAATGCCAAAATGGTTTCCAGGGAGTAGCAATGGAAAAACATGCCGTACGCTCGTTCACATGCCGGTGGTCTTTAAACTGTAACTTAATATGAATCATAATATGCTCAATTCTAATGAAATCCTCCAGATGGTCAATGACTATCTGGAACACATCGCATACGACCGAAAACCTGAAGGTCTTTATAAACCGATCAAATATGTGCTCTCTCTCGGTGGAAAAAGAATCCGACCCACACTCATGATGCTTGCATACAATATGTTTAAGGAGGATCCCGAAACCATTCTTCCTTCTGCTTGTGCTTTGGAAACATACCATAACTACACGCTGCTGCATGATGACCTGATGGATAATGCTGACCTGAGAAGAGGACACATGACGGTGCACAAAAGATGGAATCCTAATACCGCCATCCTCTCGGGAGATTCCATGCTCGTACTGGCTTTCCAACAGATGGCGCAGTGCGCAGATGATAAATTCAAGAAAATACATGAACTCTTCACCGAGACAGCGCTGGAAATCGGAGAAGGACAACAGTATGACATGGAGTTCGAAAACAGAAATGATGTGACCGAGGAGGAATATATCGAGATGATCAGACTCAAGACAAGTGTCTTGTTGGCCTGTGCCACTAAAATGGGAGCTATCCTGGCGGATGCTTCCGATGAGGATGCGGAGAACCTATATCGATTCGGAGAGAAAATCGGACTCGCATTCCAACTGCAGGACGATTATCTCGATGTCTATGGGGATACCAAAATATTCGGAAAAGCAATCGGAGGGGATATCGTATCAAATAAGAAAACCTACATGCTCATCAATGCACTCACCATGGCTGACCAGCACCAGCATGAGGTGCTCGCACGATGGATCGATATGCAAAACCCTGATCCACAAGAGAAAATCGCGGCGGTCACGGAAATCTATAATGAGATCGGCATCAATCAGTTGGCTATTGAGAAAATACAAAAATATTTCCAGGAAGGGATGGCGCTTCTTGAGAGAGTCAAGGTCAGCGATGATAGAAAACAGGAGATGATCGCTTATACCAAGGAGATGATGAAACGTGAGTCATAACCTGATGATGACCATGAATGCCATACCGTAGATTACCAAATACCGACGCTGCTAGAATCAAGGCGCTTGCCGCCCTCACCGACAATAATGATGTCTATACCGTCAAAGGGCGCTTCCTCGACAGAAAAATGATTGCCGAGGCACAAAAAATGTATGCCCAACTGAGCGATGCCATGCAACTCTATCATTCTTCCATGCGTACACAGGTGAGATACTCCAAAAGAATGGCGCCCTTGCAGCATCAGGCCATGACATTCCTCAGCCATTTCATTCAGGTGCTGTTCATGATGGTGGAAAGAGGGGAAGTGGAGGCGAAACATCTCATCGACTATGGATTCAATCCGGATGAGATGACCGTGCCTTATCTCAAAACAGCAGATGCGGTCATGGAATGGGCACCAAAAGTCATCAGTGCTGAGAGAAAAAGAGTCAGAGCGGGAGGTAAACCTGTGTTGTCGCCGCCAATAGGGGCTGTGTCTACTCATTTCGACGTGTTCAAAGCCATGTACGACGCGCAAAGACAATATATGACGAGAACACAATCTGCACTCAGCGAGATCACAAGACTACGCCCAAAAGTGGATAATGTCATCCTGAATTTGTGGAACCAGATAGAGGCTCATTTTCAAGACCAACCGCCTGAAACCAGATTCCAACTATGTAGAAAATATGGAATCGTCTATTATTACAGAAGACACGAAAAACGTATAGAGGAGAATGAGATTCATTGACACGCATATCCATATCGATGGGGAGGAATTCGATGAAGATAGAGACTTGGTGATCGAAAGGGCCAGAATGGCAGGGGCATGCAAATTGCTGCTGCCGGCCATCAACTGGGAGTCTGTAGATAAGGTCGTCAAGATTGCCCGACAATACCCGGGGGTCGTTTATCCCATGATCGGACTGCATCCTGAAGAGGTCAAAGATGACTTTGAGGAGGTGCTGGCTAATATGAAAAAGCGATTTTCCGATGATTTCATCGCAATAGGTGAGGTGGGACTCGATTTCTATTGGAGCAGGGACTTCCAACAACAGCAATTAGAGGCTTTCCGGCAACAAGTGGAATGGGCTTGTGAGGTCAGACTCCCTTTGATGATCCATTGCAGAAAAGCACAGAACGAAATGGTGCAGATCTTGAGGCAATATGAGAAAAAACTGGTAGGGGTTGTCTTCCACTGTTTTACGGGAAATGCTACCGAGGCCGAGCAGCTCTTGAGGTTTGATGGCTTCGCTCTGGGGATAGGAGGGGTGCTGACTTTCAAAAAAAGTCATCTGCCGGAGGTGGTGAAGAGCGTACCTCTCTCCAGAATCGTCCTTGAGACGGATGCACCCTATATGGCTCCAGTGCCTATGAGAGGTAAACGTAATGAAAGTGCATTCCTCACATATGTCATCGGAAAATTGGCCGATTGCTATGCTATTACGGAAGAAGAGATAGCTGAATGCACCACAAATAATGCCTTGGAAATCTTCAAAAAGATCGTATGAGATATCTCTTGATGCTATGTGTGATCACAGTCAGCCTGTGCGCAGATGCTCAAGACCAAGACTCTGTCAGAAGATGGGGATTCGACGTGGGAGGGAGCATGGGAAATGTGGTGGTCGTCGATGAATATCAGAAGAAATGGCAAAAAGGAAAACAGAATTATTCCGTGAGCTTGTCGGCACACCATATCTCATTGCCGGTTGATAGTGATGCCTTGGCATCAGATTATGGATATCCTACACTTAGCATAGGGGCGAAATTCGCTTTCAACCATGGGGTCACCATGCATAAATCTACCGATACTTCATGGGGATATGCGGAGGAGGTGGACTATGATTCACAAATGGGTAACTCGGTCGCTCTGTATTTGTCTTTCGACAGACCCTTGTGGAGAAGCAAATCATGGGAATGGGATTATTCTTTGGCTGCGGGTGTCGGATACAGCCGCAGAAAATATCATCCCGACACGCAGGTGGACAATGAACTGATCGGTTCGAGATGGCTGATCTATTTCGGAGCTGGCACGCATCTCACCTACCGGGTGGCTCCTGAATGGGGCATCAAAGCTGGACTGGATTATTGGCATCTCAGCAATGGGGCGCTCAACAGACCCAATAAGGGAGTCAATTTTCTGGGGCCTTCTCTCGCCCTTACCTATTATCCATATTATAATAAGGTGTATGGAGCAAATGCCATCAGGTATCAACCGCCTTTTCATAAACACCTGTTTGCACATGCGGCTCTCGGGGTGGGGATGAGAACGCTGATCGAGGATTGGTCGCTCACACAGTTTCATACTCCTAAAGGGGAAAAAGATTACCGTACTGACCAGTTCAAACTTTATATGACGTATTCCTTGCAACTCGACGTGATGTGCAGATATGCACGGAGGTGGGCCACGGGCATCGGGGCTGATCTCTTTTATGGACTGCATGGCGAAAGTGAGAGAATCATGGCACAACAGGATGGAGAAAAGGTGGAAATGAAACCATGGTCCTTCGGATTGGCTGTCAAACACATGGCT
>CADCQC010000191.1 GCA_902803455.1 uncultured Prevotellaceae bacterium | reverse complement strand
CTCTGTAGTCTTTCTGCTCAGACAATAGATGATACCTGCATCAAAAGGACGCGCCTTGATGAAGTTTAGAATGAAATGCATCTTGTCGGCGGCTTTATAGCCTCGTTTGACGCAAAGACTCAGGTTTGGGCGGTCAAAACTTGATATGAATTCACGGGCATTCTTTAATTTGAGCTGCTCAATGATGTCATGCCTTGTGATCTTGTCGGCTGTAGCCGTAAGAGCCATGATGGGTATGTTGGGGAACTTCTCTCTGAGAATGCCCAACTGCGTATATTCTGGTCGGAAATCGTGTCCCCACTGACTGATACAATGAGCCTCGTCAATAGCAAATAATGATACTTCTATATGGCTTATCAGGTAGTCTAATTCTGCTAAGAGCTTTTCTGGCGAAATGTAAAGAAGCTTTAGACTCCCGGCCAGGCATTTTCTTCGTATTACAAGGTCTATTGCCGGGTCGTTCCCACTGTTAAGTGCTTCAGCCTCAATTCCATTGGCCCGTAAGGTTTCAACCTGATCCTTCATGAGACTGATAAGTGGTGAGATGATAATGGCTGTACCTTTCATGGTCAATGCGGGAATCTGATAGCAGATACTTTTGCCCCCTCCAGTAGGCATGAGAACCAGAGCGTCGCAGCCATTTGTGACATGTCTGATTATTTCCTCCTGATTTTGCCTGAATGAATTATATCCGAAATAGCACCTAAGTGCTTCAAAAATGTCCATATTCTTTAATTTTTGTACAAAGTTAGTTATTTTTTTTGAAAATCCTTTGCACCTATTGGTATTTTTTGTAAATTTGCACATAAATAAATTTAAAAGCGATCACAGATGGCTAAGTACAACATTACAGAAAAGAAAGAAAAAGAGGCTGCCTACAGAAGTCTGGTTAGTCCTCACATGATGGACGAGATGCAAGAAAAGATTATGAACATCATCGTCATGCAGAAGAAGTATCGTGACAAGGAATACTCTGCAAAGAAACTGGCAGAAGATCTTGGCACCAACACGAGGTACATCTCGGCTGTTGTCAATGTGCGTTTTCATATGAACTATACTTCATTTGTCAATAAATACCGCATTGACGAAGCCATGAGTATATTGGTAGACAAGCGTTATCAGGATCTTCGTATGGAGGAGGTCAGCGATATGGTTGGCTTTGCAAACCGCCAGTCGTTCTATGCTTCGTTCTATCGTATTGTGGGCACTACACCTCGTGAGTATCGTCTGCAGCACTTGAGACAACATCCCGCTATGAAGGTTAAGAATGTCCGTAAGGGTTAAGGAGGCATTGTCGCGTGGGTTTTAATTATCAGGATGAGCGATTTGCTGATTTGCAGTTGCTCAGATACCGTTTGAACGGCTTTGAAAGACTTTCTGTTCAGCAGAAAGTCTTAGTTTATTATTTATCTCAGGCAACTTTGTATGGAAGAGATATCACTTTCGATCAGTTTGGTAAGTATAATCTCCGCATAAGGAAGTTGCTTGAAGTGGTTTATTGTGATCTTACCATTCCACATGATACCGATGAGTTCCGCGCTTTAGAGATATATCTGAAGCGTGTTTGGTTTTCAAGCGGCATCTATCATCATTATGGGTGCGAGAAGTTCAGACCAGGATTCAGCGCAGCGTATCTTCATAACGCTATACGGTGTGTAGATGCCCGTAAACTCCCTTTGAAAGAAGGGGAGAGTGTTGATGAGATGTGTGAAGAGTTATTCCCTGTCATCTTTGATGAAACGGTGCTTCCTAAACGGGTCAATAAAACTGATGGTGAAGATTTGATATTGACTTCGGCCTGTCATTTTTATGATGGTGGTGTTACGCAACAGGAGGCTGAGGCTTTCTATGAGCGGATGAAACAGGAACAGGCTGATTCAAAGACACCTTCTTCTTATGGTTTGAATTCAACATTGGTTAAGGAGAATGATGAAATAAAGGAGTTGGTGTGGTCGGCTAATGGCAGATATGCTAATGCTATTCGCCATATTGTATATTGGCTTGAAAAAGCACTATCTGTAGCGGAGAACGAACAACAGAGGAAGGTTATTTCTATACTTATAAGCTATTATAAGACAGGCGATTTACAAACTTTTAATGAATATTGCATTGAATGGTTGAAAGACCATGATTCCACGATTGATTTTATCAATGGTTTCATCGAAGTGTATGGTGATCCGCTGGGATTAAAGGGCTCATGGGAAGGTCTTGTTGAATATATCGACGAAGAGGCGACTCATCGCACCAGAACCATCAGTAATAATGCCCAGTGGTTTGAGGATCATTCACCTGTCGATGCCCGTTTCCGCAAACCTGTTGTAAAGGGTGTGTCGGCCAATGTTATTTGCGCTGCTATGCTCGGTGGTGATGAATATCCGTCAACGGCTATCGGCATCAATCTGCCTAATGCTGACTGGATACGGGCTGAATACGGCAGTAAGAGTATTACCATCAGCAATATCACTGATGCTTATAATAAAGCCGCTCATGGTAATGGCTTTAAAGAGGAGTTTGTCATCGATGCTGAGATGCTTAGCCTAATAGATAAATATGGTGACGTTTGCGATGACCTGCATACCGAT
>CADCQC010000190.1 GCA_902803455.1 uncultured Prevotellaceae bacterium | reverse complement strand
TTTGCGAACTCCTATATGTATGTAGCGCCGTATACGAGACCCGTACGTACGGTGCAATGAGAGGTGCTAGGGGATTATTCCCCTACATCTACTCTATTGAGTGCGTCTTCACCCCAAATACCTTCTGGCCTTTCAGATCGTCTTATAGCGCCCATTTTCGCTCGCCTGTGTTGCGTATGTTGCGTTGCCAACGCAACAAACAGAACAACTCTCATGTAATGTTTTTATATAATCAGGTGAAAAAATGAATGAAAAACCCCTCTTTTTTTGTCTGTTTTTGAAATAAAATGGGAAAAAATACGTTTTTTTTGTGTTGAATCCTGTTGGCGATAGGGTGATGCCACCATGAGTGGCCCATGAGCGATAGGGTGATGCTCCCATGAGCGATAGGATGATACCACCATGAGCGATAGGATGATGATTCCACACAGACAATAGGGTGACCATCCTGCAAAAGAGGAAGAAATCCGATTGTTTGAAGAAGGGGAAATGACTATTTGAGGAAAAGAATAATGATAGTCTTTTTATAAAAAATATGTCATTTTTCTTGCTTTTTCAAGGATAATCATTAATTTTGCGCCCAAAAATGGATTTAGTTAGACAAAATGATATATTCGTTTTGGGAAAACGGCAGATTCATTTTGAGAAAATGACCGATTTGTTTTGAAATACGTAACCTTTTAATATAGTATAAAAAATGAGACTTATTATCGAAAACGACTATCAGAAGATGTCGAAATGGGCAGCCGAACACGTGATTGCCCGTATCAATGCTTTTCAACCCACCGCAGAGAAACCTTTCGTATTGGGACTCCCCACCGGTTCCTCTCCCGAGGGCATGTATGCCGAGTTGGTGAAGGCCAACAAAGAAGGCCGCGTGTCATTTAAAAATGTGCTGACATTCAACATGGACGAGTACGTCAACCTGGCTGAGGATCATCCCGAGAGCTACCACTCTTTCATGGCCCGCAACCTCTTCGACCATATCGATATCCCCAAAGAGAATATCCACATCCTCAACGGCAATGCCAAAGATCTGGCAGCAGAGTGTGCTCATTATGAGGAGATGATCGCTGAGGCCGGTGGTATCGACCTCTTCATCGGCGGTATCGGTCCCGACGGACACATCGCCTTCAATGAACCGGGTTCCTCTCTCTCCTCACGCACCCGTGTGAAGACGTTGACCACCGATACGATCATCGCCAACTCCCGTTTCTTTGACAACGATATCAACAAAGTGCCAAAACTCGCTCTTACCGTGGGTGTGGGTACGGTGATGGCTGCCCGCGAGGTGATGATTCTCGTCAACGGTCACCACAAGGCACGTGCCTTGCAGGCTGCAGTCGAGGGTAGTGTCAACCACATGTGGACCATCAGCGCTCTCCAGATGCACCAGCATGGCATCATCGTCTGCGACGAGCCCGCCACCGACGAACTGAAGGTCGGCACCTATCGTTACTTCAAAGATATCGAGAAAGACAACTTGATCTAAACCGGGAAGAAATCGAAAAAGACAACTTGATCTAAACCGGTCATTAAAGTTTTTTTTGACAATTGCCTGTTGTCAAAATAGCATCTATACGCAGACAGCCAGCTCTTTTGGCTGTCTGTTTTTTAATGATCATTCATTGCCTTGTGTTTTTCAGATAGAATCAGAAAGGGCTGTTTTATTTTCGCAAAGACGCTGTGCGATGTCATTGAGCAAAAGGCATTGCTCTCTTCTGATGGTGGTCTGTTCGTTGTGATGATTCCATGGAGCAAGGATGAGCAGTCGGCCTTGTGAGCATGCCTCCATGAAGATGCCAATGGGTTTGTCAAGATCAGTAAAACCGTTCTCCTGCAGGTATATCAAAGGCAATCCCTCAGAGAATTTGAGCTTTGGAGCTCCCTTGCTATTCTCATTCCATATTCCATAAAGAAAAAACTTTATACAACAGACGGGAGATAACGGATTTTTGCCTAATTTTGCAACAGAATGGGCGATTCCTTTTCATACCATCCCCTCCCCAAAAACCAATAACCAAAACGACAACGGGAATTAGTAACAATGAAAAAAGCATTCACCTCGATATGGCCATATCTTTTCATTCTCGTCTTGGGAGTGGTGCTGGTCATAACAGAATATGATTATCTCACCCGGTTGGAAGAACTGAATCTCTTCTTTCACACCCCGAAATTCTTCCGACAGTGCATGGTGGTGTCGGGAGGACTTCTCTCATGGGCAGGCGCATTCCTTACCCAGTTGCTCCATTATCCGGCGCTCGGCGTGGCGGTGCTCTGTTTGCTTTGGGCACTTCTGGTGGCGCTGTTACGGACCACCTTCCATATCCCGTCACGATGGACCGTGGTCGCACTCATCCCCGTCGTCATGCTGTTGATCGCACAGGTGGACTTGGGCTATTGGATCTATTATCTCAAACTGAAGGGACATTTCTTTGTCGCCACCTTGGGATTCCTCGTGGTGGTGACCCTCGTGTGGATCTACCGACTGTTGCCTAAATACCTCCGCACCCTCTTCGCGGTCATCGCCGTGGCTTGCGGCTATCCGTTCTTCGGGGCGTATGCCCTGTTGGCTGGTGTGCTCATGGCGGTTATCGCATGGCGCATCAGAGGATATGCTAAGGGCTTCGCCGCCGCCGACACCCTGTTGACGGCATTGGCGGTCGTTTTCGTGCCCCTTCTGTGCTACCGCCATGTGTTCCACCAGACCAGCATCGAATATATCTATCAGACCGCACTGCCGGTCTTCAGCATGCGACAGGACAATTTCCTAACCTATTACCTCCCTTATGTCATTGCTGCCTGTACGCTGCTCGTGCTCGCCATCACCTATCATCCAGAGTGTAAAAATCCCGATTCCTCTGTCCTCAAGAATCCTGATTCCTCTGCCCATAAAAAAGACGATCCCTCTGCCCATAAAAATCCCGAAGGCAAAACCTCCCATACGTTAAGTATAGCATCCAGAAGGGAGTGTATGAAATCGATGTGCTTGCAGGGTGGGGGACTTGTCGTGTTGGCGGTGATCCTGGCTTTGTGCTGGTATAAGGACGGCAATTTCCATCATGAGATCACCATGCGCAAGTGCGTGGACCGTCAGGACTGGAACGGGGTGCTTCAGGTGGCCAAGGACGCCAAGGGAGAACCCACACGCGATATGTGGATGATGAAGAACCTGGCGCTTACCAGATTAGGGCGGTTGGGTGACGAGATGTACGACTACCCCAATGGCGCCAAGGCTGCCCGCTGTCCTTTCCCCACGCGTATGGTGCAGTGGGACGGGAAAATGCTCTATCTGCAATATGGCATCCCCAACTACTGCTATCGCTGGTGCATGGAAGATGGCGTAGAGTATGGCTGGAGTGTGGATAAGCTGAAACTCATGGTGAAGTGCTCGATCGTCAATGCCGAATGGGCGGCAGCACAGAAATATATCAGCATGCTCAAGAAGACACTCTTCCACAAGGACTGGGCCCTGCGTTATGAACGGTTTGTGCACAATCCCAGGCTGGTGGCAGATGATGCCGAACTGCTCGCCGTCGTTCTCATCATGACCAATGACAATTACCTCAGTGGTGACAATGCGGCGGTGGAACGGTTTCTCATCGAGCATTTCGCCAGTTCCGAGAGCAATAATCCCCGTGTGCAGGAACAGGCCCTCGTCGCTGCCATGATGACACGCAACCCCGACCTCTTTTGGATGCGCTTTTACCAGTATTCCGAACAACATAGGACAGCGCCCATGCCGGTGCTCTTCCAGCAGGCCGCATGTCTCTTCGGAGGCCTCAGCGACAAGGTGGATGTCAGCCAGATGCCGTTTGATCCGCAGGTCATGGAGAGTTGCAGGGCGTTTATGGATGACCTGAAACGCTATCGCGACCAGGGAATGGATATGGAGCGCATCAAACCTCTCATGCGCGACAGGTATTCATCCACGTATTATTTTGACTATTTCTTCAACCATTATCAGGAGGAGGTGTATTGATATGAGAAGATGGCTTGTTTTCATCCTTTTAGGACTGACGCTGGCTGCCTGCCGGCAGCCCCAAGTGCCTGACAGTTATACCGACAACAAACTGTTGCCCAAGATCTATCCCGATTACCTGGATGTCACCATCCCGCCCAATATCGCGCCCCTCGCCTTCGAGATCCTGGTGGGGGTGGACGAAGCCGTCACGCGTTTCTCGGCAGAGGGAACGACCATCGTGTGTGGCGGCGTGAAGGTGTGTCCCGACATCGACGAGTGGCATGCACTCACCGCAAAGGCAAAGGGTAAGGACATCACGGTCGATGTCTTCGTCAAGAAAGATGGCCAGTGGTACCGGTTCAAACCGTTTGCCATCCATGTGTCGACCGACGATATCGACCCCTACCTGAGTTACCGTCTCATCTCCCCATCGTATGTGTCGTATGAGGAACTGACGCTCTGCCAGCGATGTCTGGAGAATTTCGACGAGAACGTGTTTGTCGACAACATGCTGTGCAGCACCGAGGCTGGAGGACAGTGTGTCAACTGCCATAATTTCCAGCAGTACAACCCCGACCGGATGCAGTTTCACGCCCGCCAGAATCATGGTGGTACGGTCATCGTCTACGATGGGAAGATGGAGAAGGTGAACCTGAAAAACGACTCCCTCATCTCCTCGGGTGTGTATCCTTCATGGCATCCCACCTTGCCCCTCATCGCCTATTCCACCAACCGCACGATGCAGAGTTTCCATACCAGCGATATCAATAAGATCGAGGTGCTTGATTCGGAGAGCGACCTCATCGTCTACGATGTGATGAAACATGAGGTGAAGACCATTGAGAAGATGCCCGATGAACTGGAGGTATTCCCCTGTTGGGCGCCCGACGGGAAAAGTCTCTATTTCTGCAGCGCCCATTTCAAATACGAGGCCGACAGCGTGGATCTGGAGGAAATCACTTATCGGGCAAAAGAGGTGAAATACAATATCTACCGCAAGTCTTTCGACCCTGCTACCCACAGTTTCGGCGAGCGTGAGTTGGTGCTGGATGCGGCCGCCAAGGGCCTGAGCGCCACCCTGCCACGTATCTCACCCGATGGCCGGTGGCTGATGTTCACCCTGGGAGAATGGGGCTGTTTCCATATCTGGCACCGTGATGCCGATCTGTGGATGATGGATCTTCAGAATGGGGGAGAGGCCCTTCCCGTGGAGGCCCTCAATTCCGACAATACTGAGAGTTATCATTCCTGGTCGAGCAACGGCCGGTGGGTGGTGTTCTCCTCCAGGCGCAACGACGGCGTGTTCACACGGCCTTTCATCGGACATGTGGATGCCGAGGGCAAAGCGGCAAAACCCTTTGAACTGCCATCTGAGAATCCCGATGATCACCGCCAGTCGCTCAAGAGTTACAATGTGCCGGAACTGATGCGCGGCCCGGTGAAATACACCCCGCAAGAATTTGCCGATGTGCTGAGAAAATGAGTATGAGGTAGGGGATCCTACCGCCGGATGGGCTATAATCTCAGACCGATGGAGGCGTTCACATACCAGTCGGTGAGGGAGCCTCTGTTGCTGTTGTGCTTGAATTTGAATTTGTTGAATTGGGCATTGGCATTGAAAAACCAGTTGCCGCAATTGTAGGTCACCGATAGCCGTGCGTCAATGAGGGGGATGATACGGCTGTACTGGGTCTTTTTGGCGTCCTTCTCCATAGGCCATACGGAGAATTGATCTTTTAAAAAAGCTTCCCATTCATCCTCTTCATCCAGATCCTCTTCATCCAGATCCTCTTCATCCCAATCCCCTTCATCCCAATCCTCTTTTTTAGGGGTAGGATTGTTTCGCTCCTGAATGGCCGCCTCTCGAATTTTGGAGTTGTATCTCCAAACATCCAACCGATTATAGACCGTCAGCATCACCATACCCATGCCACTGATGAGCAGTCCTTTGCATGGTACGAGGTTGTAGGCATATCCACCACCGAGTCCCACCTGATACTGCTTGATCTTGCCAATGTCGTTCATGAAGAGGATAAAGTCCGCATTGTATCCCTTGTCGTATTTCACCGTGGAGTGATCATACATGCCACCTACCATCAGCGAACCAGCGGAACGTTTCTGGATGACACTCTGATCGTAGGCTGCCGCATAAGAGAACCGCTTTCCATTGAAGAAATAATAGGCATCGAAGGTGAGGAGTCTCACCTTGATGGGGTCTAAGAGGTAATATTCAAGGGTTGAATCCTCCCAGTTGGGCATATATCCCGATATGTGAACGCTAGGCTCATCGGTTTGGAATGTCTGGATCCTAAGGTTGGCGCCATAGGAACCTCCTGTGATTCCGAGACTGAAGATACTACCCTTGCCACTGACATTTTTGGAGTATCCCAATCCGTAGCCACGATAACCTGCCCACAAACCCACGTAAGAAGAAATGTCTGTCTTGATGCGAGGATCCCAGTTGATGTCACCAAAATCATCGCTGAACATCTTCTTGCCGTCAAGGACGGCCTTCATCTTCAGGTCGCTCTGGTTGATATTGCCTTGTAGAATGACCTGCCATGGTTTTTCTGGTGAAGTGATGTAGCGACGGTCGACTCCGCGGACGGTCATTGAGTCGATGGTGGTGCCCAATTTCTTGAAAAACCCCACCAACCCACCATCAGCCGACACCTGTGCGCAAGTGATCAGCAGCATCAACGAAAGCAAATATCTCTTCTTCATATTGGTTGGGAGAATCACCGGTTCCTATTCTGAATAATCGTAAGCTTCTTTTTCTATGGCGATGAACATCTGCCGTATTTTCTCGGCCTTGCTCACATGCTGCCTGTAGATATCAGCATACTCGTTTTTGATGGTGGCGCCGGAATACACGTCACGGAAGGCCTGCTGATTATTATCACGGCTTTTGACGATGGCACGCAGCAGTTTGCCTCTGTTGAAATAGAACCTGAACTCATACTCCATACTCTTTTCATTCTCACCATACGCCCAATAAGGGTTATGAGCATAGATGAAAGCCACCTTTCCGTCCTTGTCATACAGATACTCCTCCTGGTAATCGAGTGCGGAGAAATTGTAGGACGACGTGGCGAAGTAGAGGTAGTGTGAGGGGTAGATTTTGTCTTCCTCCCGTTCGTTAAAATACATGTAGGTATTCTCCTTGTGTCCGCCAGTGCCAGGCAGAAACTGTCTCGCCTCCACATGATAATATTCTGCCCATTCGGCACCGTCGCTTTCATTGGTGCCCTGATGGGTGGCGATATATTCTTTTGCGGCGGCATAGCGCTGACGGATACTCTCCATCGTATTCTGTGCCCAACCAGTTTGCAGGCATGCTGTCAGGCACAGCAGCAGCAAGAATCTCTTTTTCATCCTTTATCTTATTATATTTTGCTCTTGATTTGTCCTCTTTTTTACTTATTGTCACTTTTGTCACCATCTATACCCTGTCGGGGATTGTCGGTGACGAATTATTTCCCGGCAACCAAAGTGAAGGTGTCACCTGTCCACTTCAGCGTCTTTTCTGTAATGTTGTAGCCATCTTCCCCATTGTCAGAATAGAGTTTGACCTCGATGTCTTTCCCTTTCTGGGGGAGTTCCAGAGCATAATCCTCGAAGTCCTTGTCGAGAGCCACCTTCTCCACCACCTGGCAGACATCCAAGTCGGGAGTCATGATACTGGTCTTCGGGTCGTAGTCATAGAACATGAAAGCCGACTCGGAATTATTCTCAAAGCCGTTTATGATGAAGACCCCCACCAGCGAATGCCCGTTTTTACGGTTCCAAAAGCACATCTTGGTGAATCGGTCAATCTCAGTCCACAGACTGGAACTGATGTAACCGTTGGAAACATCGCTAAAAACATCATACACCTCGGCCTCCTTGTTGTATGCCTTAGGATCGGCAAGGTATTTCAGCATCTTCTTATTCGGTTCGTAAGTGCTATACTGACCGCAGAAAGCCTGGGCGAAATCCTGTATGTTGGCCTTGGCACCCTTGGGTCTGACGTTGATGGGTGTCTTCTTCCATTTGCTTGCTATCAAGTCGAATCCCTCCGACATAGCGTCAGCCACTTCTGTCGGCTCGTCTCCTTCCTTCACCTCTGTCGATTCCGCCGTCACGGCCTTGTCTTCTTTCAACTCGTCAGGGGCACTCTTAGCTTCGCTATCGGATTTGCCACAACCCGTCAGCAATGCCACACAAACGATGGCCATCATCGCCATCCATTTGTCCATTCTTCTTAAGATCATTATTGATGTTCTCATATTATTATTGATGAATTGAGATTTGAGTTGCCTTTTTTATACGTGCAACTGAATAGATTGCAAATGTACGAATAATGATGGAATCTTCCAAGCAATCAAGGAAAAATTACGATGACCATAAGATGGCAGATAATCATACAAAAAGTCCATCGCACCGAGGGGGCGTTGGACCATAGGTCGGCGGTGAAGCGCAGCGGAATCCCTGCTTACCACCAAAATCATGATAAACGATTATTTAGAATTCCCTGTTCATCAGCAAGTGGAAGGCGTGCATCAGTTCTCCTGCCACTCGGATGGCAAAGGGCGGTTCCATGGTGCGCGAACTGGTGTTGATCTCATAAATCAAACCTCCGTCATCACTCTCACCATCATTGTCGAAGTAGAGGCGCGTCTCTTGCCCTTCGTTCTTTTCGTAATAGAAGATCAAGTTCTCCTCACTGTCGAAAAGGAACTCCTGATAATACTTGTTGCCCGGTGTGTTGAAATTGTTGGTGATGAAGTAAGGGTGGTAGAAGTAGCGGCCAAGATGCTCATCTTCAACATCTTTGAAATAATACGTCACCACATTGGAACCAGGAGACTTCCCCAGTTTGTAGCTGCTGTTCACTACGGTGCGGTTGGCGCCTTTACCTTGTTTGGCCAATTGGTCGGCCTTGGCTACTTCCTGCTTGGCTTGCGTGTAGATCTTACGAATCTGCGTAACCCTCTCCTTTGCGTCTGACGTCTGTTGTGCTCCTGCTGTCAGGCAGACACCGAAAAAGGTGATCAAGAAAAAAAGAGTCTGTTTCATAATTATCTAATGATATGTTTCTGATATGATGTTTTGTGAGGATGTCATACAACAATTCTATGACAATGG
>CADCQC010000189.1 GCA_902803455.1 uncultured Prevotellaceae bacterium | reverse complement strand
GCTTGGCCGAAATGTGGACAAGGAGTACGTGGGCAAATATGCCGGGACACCGGAGCAGCGGTTGGCTGACCTGCGGTGGGCACTCAGCGACCCGGAGGTAAAGGCTATCATCTGTCTTCGTGGCGGTTATGGTGCCATCCACATGATCCCCTCGTTGCGGTCAGAGGAACTGTCGGCGCAGCCCAAGTGGCTGGTGGGCTTCAGCGACATCACCACCCTGCACAGTCTGGAGGTGTGTGCCGGCGTGATGAGCATCCACGGATCGATCACCGCCCTGGTCAACAACCCCGACCAGTGGAGCACCAGTGCCATGTTGGTGCACGACCTGCTCATGGGTCAGGTGCCGCGCTATGTGATGCCCGCACATCCTTTCAACCAGAAAGGGCGCGCCAAGGGAATGCTCGTCGGCGGCAATCTCTGTTCGTTCTCGCCCTTGGCTGGCAGCGGCTTCGATTTCACGGAATGCGACGACATCATCCTCTTTATCGAGGAGGTGGGAGAGACGATGCACAATATCGACAGACTCTTCAATATGTTGCGGCTCCGCGGGGTGCTGCAGCGTGTGAAGGGAATCATCCTCGGCGACTTCACTGATTGCGACCTGGAGTTTACTTACGGCAGTGTCGAGGAGATGCTCCACCAGTATCTCAAAGACCTTCCCATCCCTGTGGCCTGCGGGTTTCCCGGTGGACATGGAAAGGTGAACCTCCCCCTGGTGATGGGCGCTCCTGTCACCCTCGATGTGGATGGTTCGGGAGCCACGCTGACCTTCGACATCAAGGGAGAGCAAAAGACCATTCCCACGGCTGAACAGGTCAGATAAAAGGTCATTCCTAAGGCCGATTAGGTCAGATAAGCCTCCTGAAAAGACTTTTTCTCCCTGAAAAATAAAAAAACAGCGTGAAAGTGCGGAAAAGGATTTAAAAATCACTAACTTTGCACGTTCAATACGTATGTTTTAATAAAAACCAACATTTGATAATACTAAAACTTGCAATATGGAAAAAAAGATGAATTTCCTTGATAGGAATGAATTCAATTTTGAGCCCTCCGAGGAAGTGAAAGAGGCTTACAGAAATTTTGACTTGGGGAATTTCTGTTTCTATACCCGTATCTACGATCAGGGAAAGAAGAGCATATTCTCCGTCTACCTCTCCGAACTCTATGGCATCGACGAGTCGCAGATCTTGTTGGGCTATGGCGCTGAGGACCTGTTGAAGAAGACCGTGCACTACTTCCTTAATCTCGGCGGTTCGAAGACGATGATCATTCCCCAGTTCTCATGGTGGTATTACAAGTCGATCGCCGATGAGGTGGACGGTACCACCCTGCAGTATCCCGTCTACGAGAACGGTGATACCTATACCTACGACTTTGAGGGACTGAAGAAGATGATCGACGACGTGAACCCGAAGATCGTGCTCGTGGCCTCTCCCAACAACCCCACCGGCAATGCGCTCACCGAGGCAGAGATGGAGCAACTCGTGGAGATGGTGCCTCCCACGACCATCGTGCTGGTCGACGAGGCCTATGCCTCCTTCGCCTCTTCCGACGCTTCCTATATCAAGCGTCTCATCGAGAAGCATCCCAACATCGTGGTGTGCCGCACGCTCTCCAAGTTCTATGGCCTTCCCGGTCTGAGAATGGGCTTCGGCTTTGTGGGCAAAGGTCCCGAGATGCAGCGTTTCACCCGTTATGCCAATATGTATCTGGGTTACGACCGCCTGTCGGAGGAACTGGCCATCGCCGCCATGAAGAGTGACAGCCACTACCGTGAGGTTGCCAAGGTGATGGGTGAGGCCCGCCGCATGTATACCGAGGAACTGGGTGTGCTGCCTGGTTTCAAGGTCTACCGCTCGTTTGCCAACTTCATCCTCATCAAATATCCCATCGCCTTGAAAGAGGCCTTGCAGAAGGAGTTTGCTCAGGAGAGTTACAAGGTGAAGTTCATGAATGAGCCGGGCATCGACACTCACATGCGCATCACCCTCGGTCGTGCCGAGCAAAACCGTAAGGTCTGCGACATCATCCTGAAAATCGCAAAGCAATGAGAGGTGTGATCCTGGCTGCGGGCATGGCCAAGCGCCTGCGCCCGCTCACCGACGACCGCCCGAAGTGTCTGCTCTCCCTGGGAGGGAAGACGCTTCTCGAGCGAACGGTTGATGCGATGTGCGCTGCCGGTGTCGACTCCTTGCTCGTCGTCATCGGCTACCGAGGTGAGATGATCCGCGATTTCATCAGCCAGCACTATCCTCATCTGCCTGTCGATTATCTCGACAATACCGACTATGCCCACAACAACAATATCTTCTCACTGTGGATGGCTGTTGACTACCTGCGTGAGGAGACGTTCCTGCTGATGGACAGCGATATCTTCTGCGATCCGATGGCCGTGCGCTGTGTGGCGCAGATGCCGGGCAATGCCCTGGCGCTCAACCGCCATGAGTTGGGCGAGGAGGAAATGAAAGTGGTGGTGAATGCCGACAACCAGATCACCCAGATCAGTAAGACCTGTTCCATCGCGGATGCCGTGGGCGAGTCGGTGGGTATCGAGAAGATCAGTGCCGCCTATTGCAAGGCTCTCTACGAAGAACTCCGTCAGATGATCGTCGTCGAGGGACTGATCGATGTCTTTTATGAATTGGCTTTCGAAAGACTCATCCCCAAAGGCCATACTTTCGAGGTGGTCGACACTACGGCCTATTTCTCCTACGAACTCGACACCGTGGAGGATTTCCATCTCGCACAGCAAATGATAGAGACCCCGAAGAGGTGATAAGACCTTAGCCGGGGCAACCCCGAAAAAGTAAAATTACCAATTGCCATAGTTTTCTATGATGAAGAAACAATTGTTGACAGTTGTCGTGGTTTTATTAGCAGCGATCTGTGTTCAGGCACAAGTAGCCATCAAACCATATTTTAGTGAAAGTGAGTTACCCGACGGCGTGGCATGGTTGCCAGACCCGCCAGACACGATGTCCACCCGGTTTGTCTACGACATCACCCAATATATGTGGGGTAAGACCATCCGGGAAACACCTCGGGGAAAAGAAGCCACCAGTCATTGGGTGACGGGCGTGGAAGATATGGCGAAATTCTTCAGCGAGCCATTCGGAACGACCATCTCGCAAGAGGCTACCCCTGCCATTTTCAAACTGCTCGCCCGGTCGATACCCACTTTCCGGCTCAGCGTATCCAGGCCCAAGTCGGTGTATCACCGCAAGCGTCCTTATGTGCGCTATGCCGAACCGACCGGCATTCCATGGGATGAAGAAAGGGAATACAATACAGGTTCCTATCCTTCCGGTCATACCATCCGTGGATGGGGCATGGCACTGGTGCTCTGTGAGGTCAATCCCGACCATCAGAACGACCTGCTGCGCTTGGGTTACGAGTGGGGACAGAGCCGTGTCATCGCTGGCTATCATTGGCAGAGTGATGTCGATGCCTCCCGACTCATGGCGGCTGGTGTCTTTGCCCGTCTGCATACCAGTCCGGAGTTCATGGCCGATATGGCTGCCGCCCAGCAGGAATACCAGCGTATCATAGGTAAGTCCAT
>CADCQC010000188.1 GCA_902803455.1 uncultured Prevotellaceae bacterium | reverse complement strand
TGTATACAGAGGTTGATGACATTGAAGCCCATCTCGCCAAGACTGGCAGCAGCACTGGCACCTGCCAGACCTGTACCTACCACGATCACATCGAGCTTCAACTTGTTCTTCGGGTTCACCAAACGCTGATGGGCCTTGTAGTTGGTCCATTTCTCTGCTACTGGTCCTTCAGGAATTCTTGAATCTATTTTCTTAGTCATGATCAATCGAGATTTAAGTCAATGTTGAAGATTTAAGTTATAAGGTGCAGCAGAGGCTTGGAGCAATCTTGAAGAAGAATGCCAGCACCACAATGAGGAAGCAAGCCATCAGGATGGTCACATAGACAAGACCGATGATTCTCCAGCGGTTGAACCATATCTTGCCACTCCATCCGAAAGTCTGCATGGCACTCCAGAAGCCATGGGTGAGATGGAACCAGATGGCCACCAGCCAGATGATGTAGAGGACCACATAGACAGGATTGGAGAAGGTGGCGATGATCCATCCAAAACCATCTGTTGGACCAGGATTCACGTCCAGATCCATGAGTTCTGCAAACATCATGTTGTACCAGAAATTGAACAAGTGCAGCAGCAGTCCCAACAAGATGATGATACCAAGCACCAACATGTTTTGTGATGCCCACTCCACCTTGGCTGGTTTATCGGTGACTGCATAGCGCTCATTTCCACGAGCACGGCGGTTTTGCGCCGTGAGTATGAAAGCAAAGACGATGTGAATCACAGCAAGAGCAGCCAAACCGAGCGTAGCTACTATGGCATACCAGTTGGCACCCAGCAGCTCACAGATCGTGTTATAGGCTTCTCCTGAGAACAACGCCGCAACGTTCATACAGCAGTGGAACGTCAGGAAGAGGATAAGGGCAACGCCAGTGACCGACATCACCACCTTCCTACCGATAGAAGAATTTAATAACCACATAAATGATTGAAATTTAATTATTTAAAAATGATAAAAAATAGAAGTCCTGGTTTGATTCTCTGTTATAGTATTTCTGAAGGGGTTAATAAGGCCATAAATACCTTAAAATAGGTATGTGAAAGACCACTTTTAGATTGCAAAAATAATATATTTTTATGATAATTCAAATTTATTTAATAAAAAATCGGATTATTATGCTTACTTTTGCCGATGAATAAAGTGTTGCCGAATAAATGGCAACGTTCTTTCCCAACCATCAACCACAAAAGATGAGCTACAGATTGCATTACGATGTAGTGGTCGTGGGCGGTGGCCACGCTGGATGTGAGGCCGCCACGGCAGCCGCCAATATGGGTGCCGCCACCTTGCTCGTGACCATGGACATGAACAAAATTGCCCAGATGAGTTGCAACCCCGCCGTGGGTGGCATCGCCAAAGGACAGATTGTGCGAGAGATCGATGCTTTGGGCGGACAGATGGGTATCGTCACCGATGCCACCGCCATCCAATTCCGCATGCTCAACCGGTCGAAGGGACCTGCCGTGTGGAGTCCCAGGGCGCAATGTGACAGAGGCAAATTTATCTGGAAATGGCGCGAGGTGCTCGACAGCACACCTCATCTGGATATCTTGCAAGACCAGGTGGATGGGCTTATCGTGGAAGAGGGTACCGCTGTCGGGGTGACCACCATCTGGGGCATGGAGATCCGTGCCAACTGCGTCATCATCACCGCCGGCACCTTTCTCAACGGACTATTGCACATCGGGCGCAAACAAGTGGCTGGTGGACGCATTGCGGAACCTGCCGTCGCCAAACTCACAGAGAGCATCACCCGACACGGCATCACCACGGCGAGAATGAAGACCGGCACCCCCGTGAGAATCGACAAGCGGTCGGTGCACTTCGAAGACCTCGAGGTGCAAGACGGCGAGCACGATTTCCACCAATTCAGTTTCATCAGCAAACCACGGCCACTCCAACAACTCACCTGTTGGATCTGCTATACCAACCCGGAGGTGCATCAAGTGCTCTTGAGCGGACTGGCTGACTCACCACTTTATAATGGACAGATACAAAGTATCGGACCGCGATACTGTCCGTCGATAGAGACCAAACTGGTGACCTTCCCCGACCGCACACAGCACATGCTCTTTCTGGAACCAGAGGGAGAGAATACCAACGAGATGTATCTCAACGGATTCTCATCCAGTATGCCGATGGATGTGCAGATCGAGGCGCTGCGCAGGATTCCCGCCTTCCGCGACCTGAAAGTATACCGTCCGGGCTATGCCATCGAATATGACTTTTTTGACCCCACCCAACTGAAGCACTCTCTGGAGTCGAAGGTGATCGCCCATCTGTTCATGGCAGGTCAGGTGAACGGCACAACCGGTTATGAGGAGGCAGGAGGACAGGGCACCGTGGCGGGTATCAATGCCGCCCTCCTGTGTGGCGGTGGACAGCCCTTTCTCATGCAACGCGACGAGAGCTATATCGGCGTGCTGATCGATGACCTCGTCACAAAAGGTGTGGACGAACCTTACCGTATGTTCACCTCACGCGCAGAATACCGTATCTTGTTGCGGCAGGATGATGCCGACGCACGTCTCACCGAGAGAGCCTATGAGTTGGGACTGGCCACCAGAGAGCGGTATGACTGGTGGCTGGAGAAAAAGGAAGGCATCCAGAGAATCCTCCAGATCTGTCAGCAGACGGCCATCCATCCCAAGGATGTGAACGGCATGCTCGAGCACCTGGGCACTACCCCACTCCACTATGGCTGCAAGGCCGTCGATCTGTTGGGACGTCCGCAAGTCGACATGACTGCTCTCATGGAGATGGTGCCGCGGCTGAAAGAAACCATCGAGACCCTCCCCAACAGAAAGGAAGAGATCACCGAGGCCGCCGAGGTGCTCATGAAATACAAGGGATATATCGACCGTGAGCGTGTCATCGCTGACAAGATGCGGCGCCTGGAAGACATCAAGATCAAAGGACATTTCGACTATATGAACATGACCCAGATCTCCATCGAGGCACGGCAGAAACTGGCGCGCATCAATCCCGAGACGTTGGCCCAGGCCAGTAGGATACCTGGCGTGTCACCCAGTGACATCAATGCCATGCTGGTTCTGATGGGTAGATAAAAATGTAAAAGAATTTTATTAATTTCGTATTGTTTCACGTGAAACACATCAACACCAAACACATAAAAATATGAATAACCAAACGCTGATTGAGCACCTCAGGTGCATTCCAGACTTCCCCGTCAAAGGAGTCAATTTCAGAGACGTCACCACCCTGTTCAAGGACGCCGAGTGTCTACACATCATGCTCGATGAGCTCTACGAGCTCTACAAGGACAAAGGCATCACCAAGATCGTGGGCATCGAGAGCCGAGGATTCGTCATGGCCTCCGCCCTGGCAGTGAAACTCGGCGCAGGTGTCGTACTGTGCCGCAAACCGGGTAAGTTGCCTGCCAAGACCGTGCAGGAGACCTACACCAAAGAGTATGGTGAAGACACCATCGAGATACATGAGGACGCCATCACCTCAGACGACGTGGTGCTCCTGCATGATGACCTGCTCGCCACGGGAGGCACCATGAAAGCCGCCCTCAACCTGGTCAAGAAGTTCAATCCCAAACAGGTCTACATGAACTTCCTCATCGAACTCGTCAACGAGGGACTCAACGGAAGAGAAGCCTTCGGAAACGAAGTGGACATCACCACCCTCATGGAACTCTAATCCATCATCCTGGGAAGGCCATTGTTCACACTGACCATATACGGCCGGCAAAGAACACCTCCGCCTTCCCAGGATGTTTTTTACCTGCACCACCACCTGCACCCGTTTCACGTGAAACAAAGACACAAGCCTGACAACTATGAAAAACGAGGAGAAACAACAACGCCTACAGCATCTCAAAAACATCGTCGCCAATATGCCGGAACAACCGGGCAGTTACCAATATTGGGATGAGAACGGAACCATCATCTACGTCGGCAAAGCAAAAAACCTCAAAAAACGGGTGGCATCCTATTTCCATAAAGAAGTAGACCGATTCAAGACAAAAGTGCTGGTGAGCAAAATATGCGATATCACCTACACCGTGGTGAAATCGGAAGAAGACGCACTGCTGCTGGAAAACAGTCTGATCAAAAAATATAAACCACGGTATAACGTGCTGCTCAAAGACGGCAAAACCTATCCCAGCATCTGCGTCACCAACGAACCCTATCCACGCATCTTCAAGACGAGAAACATCAACCGGAAATGGGGAACCTACTACGGACCATACAGCAACATGGGACCCATGATCGCCGTGATGGATCTCATCAAAAAACTCTTCAAACCCCGCGCCTGTCACCTGCCGCTGACCAAGGAGAAAATCGAAGAGGGTAAATATAAAACCTGCCTGAAATACCACCTGCATCTCTGCGACGCTCCCTGCGTAGGAAAACAAAGTTGGGAAGATTACCAAGAAAACATCCGTAAAGCAAAAGAAATCCTCAAAGGCAATACACGGGAAATCCTCAACCAACTGACGCAACTCATGATGCAGAAAGCAGAACTCATGAAATTTGAGGAGGCAGAATACATCAAACAACAAATCATCCTCATCGAAGGTTATTGCGCCAAGAGCGAGGTGGTCAGCCATAGCCTGCACAACATCGACGTCTTCAGCATCATCAATGATGAGCATCAACAAACCGCCTTCATCAACTATCTGCACGTCACCAACGGCAGCATCAACCAGGCGTTTACCATCGAATACAAAAGAAAACTGGCTGAAAGCGATGAAGAACTGCTCGCCATGGCCATACCAGAAATCAGATCAAGATTCAACAGCGACGCGAAAGAAATTATCCTACCCATGGAAATCGAATGGAAACTTGAAGGCGTGGACTTCACCATTCCTCAAAGAGGGGATAAAAAACATCTGCTGGAACTGTCGGAAATGAATGCCAAACAATATAAGATTGACCGGTTGAAACAAACCGAAAAGCTGAATCCCGAACAGCGGCAGACACGACTGATGAATGAACTGCAAGAGGCGCTGCAACTCACAAAAATGCCCTACCAGATCGAATGCTTCGACAACTCCAACATCAGCGGGACAGATGCCGTGGCAGGATGCGTGGTGTTCAAGGGGATGAAACCAAGCAAGAAAGATTACCGGAAATACAACATCAAGACCGTGGCGGGACCCGACGACTATGCCTCGATGAAAGAAGTGGTGAGAAGAAGATATATGAGAATGAAAGAGGAGAACACTCCCCTACCCGACCTCATCATCACCGACGGCGGAAAAGGACAGATGGAAGTCGTCAGACAAGTGGTGGAAGATGAACTGCATCTGCAAATACCTATCGCAGGACTCGCAAAAGACAACCGGCACCGCACGAATGAACTGCTCTTCGGATTTCCACCCGTGGTCATCGGCATGAAAACCGACAGCGAACTGTTTCATATTCTCACGAAAATACAAGATGAAGTGCACCGGTATGCCATCTCCTTCCATCGAGATAAACGCAGTAAACATGCGCTACATTCCGAACTTGACGAGATTAAAGGTATCGGTCCTAAGACAAAAGAAAGTCTGCTGAAAACCTTTAAAACGGTCAAAAACATTAAAAACGCATCACTGGAAGATTTGGAAAAAAACATCGGAAAAGCAAAAGCCAACATCGTGTTCCAATTTTTTCATGCTGAAAAATTGGAAATGAAAAATGAAAAATGATGGTGGACGGACGGACATCTGAAACATAAGGTCGAAACGTGGGTAAAGGTAAAAAAGAAATCAATTTTCTTTGTGCTATGAAAGTAAAATACTATCTTTGCAACAAAACCTTTTGCGAAGAAAGACAACTACTATGAGAACGATTATTCAAAGAGTCAGTCATGCTTCTGTCACCATCGACGGACAACTAAAAGCTGCCATCCAAAACGGTATGCTCATCCTCGTAGGGGTCTGTGATGAAGACAACCAAGAAGATATCGACTGGCTGGTGAAAAAAATCACTCATCTGAGAATCTTCGATGATGAAAATGGGGTTATGAACAGGTCGATTATGGATATCAACGGCGATATGCTGATCGTCAGTCAATTTACCCTTTACGCCTCTTGTAAAAAAGGAAACAGACCTTCATATATCCACGCCTCCAAACCAGATATAGCCATTCCGCTCTATGAGAATTTCTGCCAAAAAATGAGCGCAGAATTAGGAAAACAGGTGAAAACCGGCGAATTTGGTGCCAATATGCAGGTGGAATTGCTCAACGACGGTCCCGTGACCATCTCCATGGATTCAAAAATAAAAGAATAAAATGGAAAATATCACGCTGAAAGAAATACAACGTCGGGTGGACAACTGGATCAGGGAATATGGTGTGAGATACTTCTCTGAACTCACCAATATGGCTTGCCTGACAGAGGAAGTCGGTGAACTGGCCCGTCTGATGGCCAGAAAATATGGTGATCAGAGTTTCAAACCAGGTGAGAAAGACAATATGGATGAAGAAATGGCAGATATTCTCTTTGTCCTCGTCTGTCTGGCCAACCAGACAGGTGTCGACCTGACAGAAGCGTTTCATAAAAATATGGAAAAAAAGACCAACAGAGATCATCTGAGACATATCGCGAATCCCAAACTAAAAACATAAACCTTCAAATCATTTCATTATGGAACTAAAGAAAATTGACAACAAGCCCGTCAGCAAATACGAAGAAGCCCTGGGCAAATACAACTTGGATATCGACGATGAGTTTGTCGCCCAAGAAGTGAAAAGAATCATTGCAGAAAAAGTGCTGGAAAATGACACCTTGGAAGTGAAGAAATTCCTGATGGGATCCGTGGAACTGACCTCTCTCAGCACCACCGATTCCGACACCAGCATCATGGCATTCACAGAGAAAGTCAACAAGTTTGACGAGGCCTACCCTGACCTACCCCACGTGGCCACCATCTGTGTGTATCCCTGTTTTGCCAGTGTGGTGAGCAGCACATTAGAGGTAGATGGTGTGGAAATTGCCTGCGTATCGGGTTCCTTCCCCTCATCACAAGCGCTCATTGAAGTGAAAGTGGCAGAGACAGCCCTTGCAGTGAAAGACGGTGCCACCGAAATCGATATCGTCATGCCAGTGGGAAAATTCTTCGACGGAGACTATGAGGGTGTTTGCGATGATATCAACGAAATGAAACAAGCCTGCGGCGACAAGGCCATGAAGGTGATCTTGGAGACAGGATGTCTGAAAACAGCCAAAAATATCAAGACTGCCTCTATCCTATCGATGTATGCAGGCGCAGATTACATCAAGACATCAACAGGAAAACTCAATCCTGCCGCCACACCAGAGGCTGCCTATGTGATGTGCCAAGCCATCAAAGAGTATTATGATGAGACTGGTATCCAGATCGGATTCAAGCCTGCTGGAGGCCTCAATACCGTCACTGACGCACTCATTTACTACACCATCGTCAAGGAAATCTTAGGTGAACAATGGCTCACCAACAAATGGTTCAGACTGGGAACCAGCCGTCTGGCCAATTTGCTTCTCAGCGAAGTCACAGGTGAAGAGGTCAAATTCTTCTAAAAGATTACATTGAAACAAAAAAGACTTCTCTGCAATGAGAAGTCTTTTTTGTTGTATCTATTAAACACTATTCGCTTAAATACTTCTGCTGGAAACGAATTCCAAATACGTCATCAAAGCCTGACGGATATCAGATTGTTTCACGTGAAAATCGATATATTCCCTTGCTTTGAGACTCAATTCGTTCATTTTTTGCTCTGCATAATCAATACCACCGCTGGTTTTAGCAAATTCCACCAATACCGCGATCTCATCATGGTTGATCGTGCCATTCTTCACCTTTTTGGCGAGTGTTTGCATCGACTCATATTTTGTTTCACGCAAAGCATATATCACGGGCAAGGTTAGTTTACCCTCCGCCATGTCATTTCCAGTCGGTTTTCCGATCTCTTTAGAATCAAAATAATCAAAGATATCATCCCTGATCTGGAAAATCATACCTACAGAACGGCCAAAATCCATGGCTGCACGCACCTCTTCAGCAGAAGCACCCACCGAGAGAGCGCCGTTTTGTGCACAGGTGGCGAAAAGAGAGGCCGTTTTCATGTCGATGACCTGATAATACACCTCTTCTGAAATGCCGTCATGCTGGAAATTATTCATCTGGAGCAATTCCCCATGAGACAACGTGCGACCCAACTGAGCCAAACTGGTGATGATATCCTTGTTGCAGGTTTCTGAAACATAATACAAGGCGGTAGAAAGAATATAATCTCCTACCAGCACAGCCACTTTGTTGTTGAATGATGCATTGACCGACGGTTGTCCGCGTCGCTCACTACTCTCATCCACCACATCATCATGCACCAGACTGGCGGTATGGAGCAGTTCAAGACCCACCGCAGCATATTGGGTAGTGGGATTAATGGCACCCAAATTCTTAGCAATCAATAAAGTCAAAATCGGGCGCATACGTTTGCCACCACGCTTGCGAATATGGTCAAGCGCATCAAACAACAGTCCATCCGTTTGAGAGAGAGACTCATCAAAAAGACGAACAAATTCTGTCAATTCCGACTGAATAGGTTTACGTATTTGAGATAGTACATCCATCATGATGCCAATTTTGATACAAAATTAAGCATTTTATTTCGGAAAAATTAAAAAAATGCGTAATTTTACCCATTAAAAAATATGAATATGGAGAAATTATTCCTTATCGACGCTTATGCCTTGATTTATAGGTCATATTATGCCTTCATCAAGAATCCAAGAATCAACTCCAAAGGTGTCAACACATCAGCCATTTTGGGGTTCTGCAATACACTGCATGAAATCATTACCAAGGAACATCCACAATATATAGGAGTGGCTTTCGACCCTCACGGACCCACCTTCCGCAGTGATGCCTTTCCTGCCTATAAAGCCCAGAGAGAGAAGACACCGGAAGATATTCTCATCGCTGTGCCATTGATCAAGCAAATCCTTGAGGCCATGCATATTCCAGTGCTGATCATGGATGGTTATGAGGCAGACGACATCATCGGCAGTCTGGCGACACAAGCGAAAACAATGCCGGTAGAAACCTATATGCTCACGCCTGATAAAGACTATGGACAGTTGGTGAATGAACAGGTGAAAATGTATCGCCCACGTCACGGCGGGGGATATGAAATTATGGGCGTTTCAGAAATCATCAACAAATATCAAATCAGCCATCCAAACCAGGTGATTGACTTATTGGCGCTGATGGGTGACTCTGCAGACAATTTTCCAGGATGTCCTGGGGTAGGGGAGAAAACAGCCAGCAAACTCATCAACGAATTTGGATCCATCGAAGCGTTACTCGCCAACACCGACCAGTTGAAAGGGGCTTTGAAAAAGAAAGTAGAAGAACATGTAGAAGATATCCGCATGTCTTATTTCCTCGCCACCATCAAAACAGATGTCCCCATCACACTCCGATTAGAAGAATTGCGCTACCAACAACCCGACGAGAAAAAACTCAGAAGTATTTTCCAACAGTTGGAGTTCAAGTCATTGGCTGAAAAATTTCTCGGTCAACAGAAAAAAAGTGTGGTCAAACCACAAGTTCAACTCGATTTATTTGGAAATTTTCCGGACGACGGGCAAGGAAAAGAAGAAAATTCGAGTTTTGAGAGCGTTAAAACCATCCATCATGAATATCAACTAATTGAAAAACAAGAAGATATATTAAAATTACGTGATTTTTTATTGACAAAAGATTTTTTGAGTCTAGATACCGAAACCACTTCCACCTCGCCCATAGAGGCAGAATTGGTGGGATTGAGCTTCTGTGTCGAAGAAAATCATGCTTTTTATGTGGCTGTGCCGAAAGAGAGACCACAAGCGCAAGCCATCGTCGAAATTTTGAGACCTGTCTATGAAAATGAGCAAATCCTCAAAATCGGACAGAATATCAAATACGACCTTCAGGTGCTGGCCAACTATGGAGTGGAACTACGAGGTCAGTTGTGGGATACCATGATCGCCCATTATCTGATACAACCCGAACAACGTCATAATATGGATTACATGGCTGAAACCTATCTCAACTATAAAACCATCCATATTGATGAACTCATCGGGCCAAAAGGGAAAAACCAAAAAAATATGCGGGACCTCACACCAGAGGAAGTATATGAATATGCGGCAGAAGATGCTGACATCACATTGCAACTCAAAAACAAACTCCAGCCGTTGCTCGCAGAGGTAGGAGCAGAGACGCTTTTCCATCAGATTGAAATGCCATTGGTCAGGGTGCTGGCGGATATGGAACGCAACGGAGTATGTATCGACACCGACTCACTGGCAGAAACCTCGCGCATCCTCACAGAACGCATGATGGAGATAGAAGCACAGATCTATGAGATGGCCGGAGAGACATTCAACATCGCCTCACCCAAACAAGTGGGAGAGGTACTCTTTGAAAAACTCAAGATCATAGAAAAACCCAAAAAGACCAAAACAGGACAATACGTCACCTCGGAGGAAGTGTTGCAAGCTCTGAAAGGAAAGCACGAGATAGTGGAGAAAATACTGGAGCATAGAGGATTGAAAAAACTATTAGGCACCTATATAGACACCCTTCCCAAACTGATCAATCCCGTCACAGGGCATATCCATACCTCATTCAATCAGACGGTCACCGCTACAGGCCGACTGTCATCAAGTGATCCCAACCTGCAAAACATTCCCGTCAGAGGAGAAGAGGGAAAAGAAAGCAGAACAGCCTTCATTCCTGATGAAGGATGCCTGTTTTTCTCAGCCGACTACAGTCAGATCGAATTGCGTGTCATGGCTCATCTGAGCGGTGATGACAACATGATCAAAGCATTTAAAGAAGGACATGACATTCATGCTGCCACCGCTGCCAACATCTATAAGGAAGATATCCAACAAGTGAGCAGCGACCAGCGGAGAAAAGCAAAAAGAGCCAATTTCGGCATCATCTACGGCATCACGGTCTTCGGATTGGCTGAAAGACTGAATATCGAACGCTCGGAGGCACGACAACTCATCGACGGTTATTTTGAGACCTTCCCAAAGGTGCACGAATATATGGAAAACATCAAGGAGACTGCCCGTGAGAAAGGATATGTGGAGACAATCTTCAAACGTCGAAGATATCTGCCAGACATCAATAGCCGGAATGCCACCGTCAGAGGATTTGCTGAGCGAAATGCCATCAACGCACCTATTCAGGGATCAGCCGCCGACATCATCAAAATCGCCATGATCCGTATCCATGAGCAATTCAAAAAGAATCATCTGAAATCAAAGATGATCCTGCAAGTGCATGACGAACTCAACTTCAGTGTCTATCCGGAAGAGAAACACCAAGTGGAGAGCATTGTCATGCAAGAGATGGAAAATGCTTATCAGTTGAATGTACCATTAATCGCCGACGCAGGGTGGGGGAGCAACTGGTTGGAAGCCCATTAACTCCCAATCAGCCACCACAACAGTCTATTCATCAACAGAAAATACAAAAAAGTATACTCGAAATTTTGATTTGCTGCAACCATCCATTAACTTTGCAGTCACATTTCACGCTAATCACCCCTTTTATATTCATCAATTAATATAAATATGTCATTAAAATGCGGTATAGTGGGATTACCCAATGTAGGAAAATCCACGCTCTTCAATTGTTTGTCGAGTGCTAAAGCACAGGCAGCCAACTTTCCTTTCTGTACGATCGAACCAAATGTAGGTGTGATCACCGTCCCTGACGAACGACTCAACAAACTGGCCGAACTGGTGCATCCAGGACGCATCGTTCCTGCCACCTGTGAGATTGTAGACATAGCAGGTCTGGTAAAAGGCGCCTCGAAAGGAGAAGGACTCGGCAATAAATTCCTTGGCAATATCCGTGAGACAGATGCCATCATACACGTGCTCAGATGTTTTGACGATGAGAATATCACCCATGTCGACGGAACCATCGACCCTATCCGTGACAAGGAAATCATCGATACCGAACTGCAGCTGAAAGATTTGGAAACCATCGAATCACGCTTGTCAAAACAACAAAAGGCAGCGGCTGCCGGTAACAAGGATGCCAAATTGGAAGTATCTGTGCTGATGGCTTACAAAGAAGTGCTGGAGAAAGGACAGAATGCCCGTATCGTCAGCTTTGAGAGCAAGGAAGAACAACAAGTGGCCCACGACCTCTTTCTTCTCACAGCAAAGCCGGTACTCTATGTGTGCAACGTAGATGAGACAGCCGCTAAGGACGGTAATGACTACTCCCGTCGTGTGGAAAAAGCAGCATTGGAAGAAGGCGCTGAAGTGCTGGTCATCGCAGCGAAAACCGAGGAAGACATCGCCAGTTTCGACAGTTATGAGGATAAAAAAATGTTTCTTGATGAACTGGGACTTGAGGAAAGCGGTGTCAACCGACTCATCAAAAAAGCCTACTCATTGCTCAACCTCGAAACCTTCATCACTGCTGGAGAGATGGAAGTGAAAGCCTGGACCTATCGGAAAGGGTGGAAAGCACCACAGTGCGCCGGTGTCATCCACACCGATTTTGAGAAAGGATTCATCCGGGCAGAAGTCATCAAATATGATGATTATATCAAATACGGATCAGAAGCAGCCGTCAAAGAAGCCGGAAAACTGGGTGTCGAAGGAAAAGACTATGTCGTTCAAGACGGTGATATCATGCATTTCCGTTTCAATGTATAATCTGTTTCAATCAATCATA
>CADCQC010000187.1 GCA_902803455.1 uncultured Prevotellaceae bacterium | reverse complement strand
GTGTCGCCGGCAGATGCCAAGTTGATGATCGTCGACAATGACTATACCCGCGAACTCTATACCAAGACGTTCACCGGAACGGAATGGTATGACGCACGCAACTACGATGTATCTCTCGATGTCAGCGCATTCGGCTTGAATGGGTCCGTTGACTACCTGATGCAGTTGGTGGGTGAATATTAAGCCGGAAACCGGTGATTTTTAAGCCGAAAAAGAGGGCCAAGGATGATGTCTTGTTGCCTGCAAAACACTTCAGTGGATTAAAATTTGCAGCATTGCAAGAAAATGTGTATTTTTGCACGATTTTTTATATAGGTAACAAAATACATCATCAATGAATATCTCTTATAAATGGCTTAAAGAATACGTGGATTTCAATCTCACGGCAGAAGAGGTGTGTGCTGCACTCACATCAGGTGGACTGGAAGTCGACGCTTTGGAGGAAGTGCAGAGTATTAAAGGCGGACTGAAAGGATTGTATGTGGGACAGGTGCTCACCTGTGAGCCGCATCCCAACTCAGACCACCTGCATGTCACTACTGTCGACCTGGGAAGAGAAACACCTTCGCAGATTGTTTGCGGAGCTCCCAACGTGGCTGCCGGTCAGAAGGTGATCGTGGCCGACCTGGGTTGTGTGCTCTATGATGGTGACAAGGAGTTTGTCATCAAAAAATCGAAATTGCGCGGAGTGGAGTCGTGTGGCATGATCTGCGCCGAGGATGAGATCGGTGTGGGAAACAGTCACGATGGCATCATCGTACTTCCTGATGATGCCGTGGTGGGCACACCTGCTGCAGCGTATTATCATCTCGAGAGCGACTGGCTGATTGAGATTGATATCACGGCCAACAGAGCTGATGCTCTCTCACATTGGGGGGTGGCACGTGACCTGTATGCCTGGCTTAAACAAAATGGATACCCCACCGCTTTGCACCGTCCGTCGTGCGATGATTTCCAAGTGGATGACCATAGCTTGCCCATTAAGGTGACCATCGAGAATACAGAGGCATGCAAGCGTTATGCCTGCGTCAGTATCACAGGGTGTGAGGTCAAGGAATCGCCAGAGTGGCTCAAAAACAAACTCACCACCATCGGACTCCGACCCATCAACAATATCGTTGACATCACCAACTATGTGATGATGGCCTACGGACAACCGCTCCACACTTTTGATGCCGACATGGTGACGGGGCATCATATCATTGTCAAACCTCAACAGGAAGGCACTAAGTTCGTCACCCTCGATGGGGAGGAGCATATCCTTGGACCGCATGACTTGGCTATCTGCAATGAGGAGGAGCCGATGTGTATCGCTGGTGTCTTCGGCGGAAAAGGTAGCGGAACCTATGAGACCACGCACGACGTGGTGCTCGAAAGTGCCTACTTCCATCCCACATGGATCAGAAAAAGTGCAAGACGTCATGGATTGAGTACCGACGCCTCATTCAGATTTGAAAGAGGTATTGATCCCAATGGTGTCATCTATGCGCTCAAGCAGGCTGCTATCCTCTGCAAACAGTTGGCGGGCGGTAAAGTGTCAATGGACATCTGCGATGAATACCCCAACCCGATCAACGACAGCATTGTTGACCTGAAATATGGGTATGTCAACCAACTGATTGGCAAGGAAATCCCGGCAGAAACAGTGAAGAGCATCGTTACAAGCTTGGAGATGAACATCGAGAAGGAGACACCAGAAGGACTCACACTGAGGGTGCCGGCCTATCGTGTCGATGTACAGAGACCGTGTGACGTGGTGGAGGATATCTTGCGTATCTATGGATATAACAATGTCGAGATCCCATCACAACTCAAAAGTTCTCTCGTCATCAAAGGGGAGGAGGATAAGAAACATCAGCTGCATAATCTTGTCGCAGAACAACTCGTGGGCTGTGGATTCAATGAGATTCTCAACAACTCTTTGACCAAAGAAGCTTATTATCAGAATCTTAACCACTATAAGGAAGATAATCTCGTGAGAATCATGAATCCGCTGAGCAGTGACCTCAATGTGATGAGACAGTCTCTGCTGTTCGGTGGATTGGAGAGTATCGCTTACAACATCAACAGACGCTCGCCCAATCTCAGGTTCTTTGAGTTTGGCAACACCTATTCTGTCGACCCGCAGAAGAAAAATAATGAAGACCCCATGAGGGCCTATACCGAGGAATACCACTTGGGCCTTTGGGTGACAGGAAAACGTGTGGAGGGCAGTTGGGCACACGCCAACGAGGATGCATCATTCTTCGAACTGAAAGCCTATGTGGAAAATGTGCTCAAGAGAATGGGCGTGCCACAGGCAAGCATGGTGGCTTCTGCCGATGATAATAATATCTTTGCGAAAGCAACGGCCCTCTCAAGCAGGGATGGCAGAGTGCTCGTGGAGATGGGTATGGTCAGCCCGTTGCAACTCAAGACGGCTGGTATCGAACAGCCTGTCTACTTCGCTGACTTCAATTGGACGGCACTCATGAAGGTCATTCGCAAGAATAAGGTTCAATATACCGATATCAGCAAATATCCTGCAGTGAGCCGCGATTTGGCACTGCTGATCAACAAAGATGTGGAATTCGCACAGATCGTGCAGATTGCCAGGGCTACAGAGAAAAAATTGCTGAAGAGCGTGGAACTCTTTGATGTCTATGAAGGCAAAAATTTGCCTGATGGGAAAAAGAGCTATGCTGTCAATTTCATCTTGCAGGATGATGAGCGCACACTGCAGGATAAGCAGATAGAGGCCATCATGAATAAACTTATCCATAACCTGAAGGCAAAACTCAACGCTGAACTCAGATAAGCAATCATAACAATTAATATTATTTCCAATGGGAAGAGCATTTGAATATCGCAAAGCGACAAAACTGAAGAGATGGGGCCATATGGCCAAGACTTTCACACGTATCGGCAAACAGATCAGCATTGCTGTCAAAAGTGGTGGACCAGAACCGGAGAACAATCCCACACTACGCGCCATCATCGCCAATGCCAAGCGTGAGAACATGCCTAAAGACAATATTGAGAGAGCCATCAAAAACGCTATGGGTAAAGACCAGAGCGAATACAAAGAAATGGCTTATGAGGGATACGGACCTCACGGAGTGGCTATCTTCGTCGAGACCCTTACCGACAATACTACACGTACGGTGGGTGACGTGCGCTCAGTATTCAATAAATTCAACGGCAACCTTGGCACACAGGGATCACTGAGTTTCCTCTTTGACCATAAGTGTGTGTTTACTTTCAAGAAAAAGGAAGGCATCGACATGGATGAATTGATCCTCGACCTGATTGACTATGGTGTGGAGGATGAGTTCGACGAGGATGAGGAAACCAATGAGATCACCATCTATGGCGAACCGAAAAGTTTTGGAGAAATCCAGAAACATCTCGAGAGTGAAGGCTTTGAGGTGACTGGGGCTGAATTCACACGTATCCCCAACGATCTCAAGGATGTGACACCTGAACAGCGCGAGACCATCGACAAGATGGTGGAGAAACTCGAAGACTTCGATGACGTGCAGACTGTGTACACCAATATGAAGCCTGAATAATCATGGCAGCAAGACGAACACTCTACAAGACGCAGGGCACCTGCAGCCAGTTTATTGAGGTGGAAATCGACGACGATGACATCGTGCGCGAGGTGTCCTTCATGGGAGGCTGTAATGGCAATCTGAAAGGCATATCATCACTTGTCAGAGGGATGAAGGTTGATGATGTCATCAGCAAACTGGATGGTGTGCGCTGTGGAGCGAAAAACACCAGTTGCCCTGATCAGTTGTGCAGGGCATTGGAACAGGCAAGAAAAGCATGAGGGATGTTACCTTTTGATATAATTGAGTAATTAATCTCCTTTTCTTACAAAGATGAGGCAGGGGCTCCAGACATTTGCTGAAGCCCCTGCCTCACGTTATGATCTTTCTCAATTCATCATCATTTTCTATATCATGACGACAGGCTATTGATAGTCGGCCTGAGTGATGGTCTCTTCATAGATGATCACATCTTTGTTGCTGGCTGAACGGGCAACAAAACGGTAAGAACAACCGGCATCCTTGTAACGCTTTTGCGATGTGTCGTTGCGTACAGCCTCCGCAAGATTGTCATGCAGCTGGATACTTTGGAGTTCGGCTCGCTCTTTATCATCGGCTGTGCCGTGAAGTGTCAGATACTCGGTAAAAGTGTGTGTCTTGATATCGTAAGTGATGCTGTCGAGTGTCGTAAACTCATTGATCTTTTGGGGACAAAACTTACGGGTATGTTCCTTGGTCTCACGCAAAGCGCGCTCATCAATAGATTCATGGCCTGTGCATGACAGCAGCGCCAATAGGGATAATGACAATATCGCTTTCTTCATCTTGTTGGAATGTCTGATGGTGAATGGTTGCACATTTTGCTGCAAAGTTACAAAAATACCATGAAGTGAGCAAGGAGCAAGCAGATTTTGACTCGTTTTGCATTTGGATATGGTGATGGCGAGTTGAATCATTTAGGAGGAAAATCATCTGCCCGTCGCATTTCTTTAAAATAAATTAAAATTCAATGCGTAATCAGAAAACCCGCCTATAATCAGCAAAAAATGATTAACTTTGCATGATATAACAGATTTTCAATAGAGGGATGGCCTGCTTTGGCAGGCTCCCGGAAAAACTCAATCGCCACCAGCTACATCATCATACAGTTATGGATCTGATCAGAAACTTTTGCATCATTGCTCATATCGATCATGGTAAGTCTACTTTGGCTGACCGTATGCTTGAATTTACCAATACCATACAGGTCACCGAAGGACAGATGCTCGACGATATGGATCTGGAGCGTGAGCGTGGCATCACCATCAAGAGCCATGCCATCCAGATGGAATATGAGATGGAGGGCAAAAAGTATCTGCTCAACCTGATTGATACTCCGGGACATGTCGATTTCTCTTATGAGGTCTCGCGAAGCATCGCCGCCTGTGAGGGCGCGCTCCTCGTGGTGGATGCCACTCAGGGCGTTCAGGCACAGACCATTTCCAATCTTTACATGGCCATTGACCAAAACTTGGAGATTATTCCTGTCATCAATAAAATCGATATGCCATCGGCCATGCCTGATGAGGTGGAGGATGAGATCATCGAACTGTTGGGTTGTGACCGGGAGGATATCATCCGGGCATCAGGAAAGACGGGTGAGGGTGTGGAAGATATCCTGAAGGCTGTGGTCAATAGAATCCCGCATCCGGAGGGTGACCCCAACGCACCGCTGCAAGCCCTTATCTTTGACTCCGTCTTCAATTCCTTCCGTGGCATTATTGCCTATTTCAAAATCACCAATGGGAGTATCCGAAAGGGTGATAAGGTGAAATTCTTCAATACTGGCATGGAGTATGATGCTGATGAGGTGGGGGTACTCAAGATGGACATGTTGCCTCGTCCAGTGATGAACACTGGAGAAGTGGGATACATCATCAGTGGAATCAAGGATGCCAAGGAGGTGAAAGTGGGTGACACCATTACCCATGTGGCCCGCCCATGTGATAAGGCTATCGAGGGTTTCCAAGAGGTGAAGCCCATGGTCTTTGCGGGTGTTTATCCCATCGATCCCAGTGATTATGAGAACTTGCGCTCCTCACTGGAGAAACTGCAACTCAATGATGCCTCGCTGACCTTTTTCCCGGAGTCATCAGTGGCACTTGGTTTCGGATTCAGATGCGGATTCCTCGGACTGCTCCACATGGAGATTATCCAGGAAAGACTCGACAGAGAGTTTGATATGGATGTGATCACCACCGTGCCCAACGTGTCGTGTATCGTCTATGACAAACAGGGATCCAGCAAGGAGGTGCACAATCCTTCCGGACTGCCCGACCAGACACTCATCGACCATATAGAAGAACCCTATATCAAGGCGTCGGTCATCACCACCACCAACTTTATCGGACCCATCATGAAGTTGTGTCTCGACAAGCGGGGAGAACTAATCAACCAGGAATTTGTCAGTGGCAATAGGGTGGAGATTCATTTCTACTTGCCGTTGGGCGAAATCGTCATCGACTTCTATGATAAGCTGAAGAGTATCTCAAAAGGATATGCTTCCTTTGATTACTATATCTGTGGATACAGACCTTCAAAATTGGCTAAACTGGACATCTTGCTCAATGGAGAGCCGGTAGATGCGCTGTCTACTTTGACACATCAGGACAACGCGGTGGCTTTCGGCAGAAGAATGTGTGAGAAACTCAAGGAACTGATACCTCGGCAGCAGTTCGATATTGCCATACAGGCGGCCATCGGCGCGAAAATCATCGCCAGAGAGACGGTCAAGTGTGTGCGCAAAGATGTCACCGCAAAATGTTACGGAGGTGATGTGTCGAGAAAACGGAAACTACTTGAAAAACAAAAGAAAGGTAAAAAGCGAATGAAGCAGATAGGCAATGTGGAAGTGCCTCAAAAAGCTTTCCTCGCCGTACTGAAATTGGATTGAAATCAAAAAATAACCTTAATTTTTGGAAAGGAGACAACTATGAAAGTACCGGCACATACTACTCGTGATATTGCACGTGAGTTGGCTAGGAAATACAGTACGATGACCCATGATGAACTCGATACACTCGAGAGCATCCTGGTGCCGAGAAAATATGCTAAAGGCGAACTGGTCTTGGCAGAAGGACAGATCTGTAGCGAGATCTTATATATCGATAACGGACTGCTCAGACAATTCTACAGCAAAAGCGGACGTATCGTGACCGAACATCTGGCGGTCGACGGGGGAATCGTCATGTGTATTGAGAGCCTCTTCAGAGAAGAGGAAACCAGATTGCAGATTGAGGCGCTTGAGGCTTCTTCATGCTATGCGTTGCCTAAAAAACGATTGGAGGAAGTGGCTTTGCACAATGTCAATATCCAAATTCTTTATCGTAAAATTCTTGAGGAATCACTCATCCTCTCACAAGTGCATGCCGATCTCGTGAGATTCGAGACTGCACTCAACAGGTATAAACGATTGTGCAAACTCATGCCGAAGGTGGTACAGAGAGCACCGCTCAATTATATCGCTAATTATCTGCAGATGTCTCCAGAAACCCTCAGCCGTGTAAGAGCTGCTACACTGAATGAGTGAGACTGAGGCGTGCCTTTTTCCTTGTGGGTGCTTACCTAGCCAAAAATAGTTGTGCCGACGACTGAGAACAGTGTCGGCACAACAGAAGGATGTATTACAAATGGTTATTTTTCAGTGAGGTATAAAAATCTCTTGATGCTCTTTTTCGGTGTCTTCTCAAACTCTTCCGAGTGAATGCGGATTGAGGATAGTTTGCTGTAGGAGGGCAATGCTTCGTTGAGCACCTTACGGTTCTGTTCCATGATGTTCTCCAAGTCGCTGTTGGTGAATCCCATCGCGTATGCCTCGTCAAGGTCGGGATATACCAGACCCACCAGTTTGTCTTCCTCCTGAATGACAATGCTCTCATTGACAAGTGCCATCGAGTTGAGCTTGTCTTCTATCTCCTCAGGATAGATGTTCTGACCATTGGCACCCAAAAGCATATACTTGCTGCGGCCTTTGATGAACACATTGCCTTCGGCATCCATCACGCCCAGATCTCCTGTGTGATACCATCCATCACTGTCGATCGTCTGTCGGGTGGCTTCCTCATTTTTATAATACCCCAGCATCACATTCAGACCACGCACGAGAATCTCACCCGGCACATGTGCAGGGTCAGGACTGTCGATCTTGATCTCATTGTGGATAACAACCTTGCCGCAACTGCCTGGAACGAAATTCCGGTAATCCTCATAGCAGATAATGGGGGCGCACTCCGTGGCACCATAACCGACGGTGTAGGGCAGTCCGATGCGGTGGAGGAAACTCTCCACCTCCTGGTTGAAGGCAGCACCTCCGATGATCACCTCGAAGAAATTTCCGCCAAATGATTGCGTTACCTGTTCGCGTATCGTCTGGAGCACCTTCTTGCTGATCACAGGCATATTCATGAGCAAGCGCATGCGGTTGTTCTGGATCTTGGGGAATACCTTCTTCTTGATGATCTTCTCGATGACCAATGGCACAGCAATAATCACGGCCGGCTTGATCTCTGCGAAGGCCTTGGCAATGATGGCTGGAGAGGGGACACGGGTGAGATAGAACACATGGCAACCATGAAGGAACTCATAGATGAACTCAAACGACATGCCGTACATATGGGCCATGGGGAGGATGCTGAGCACATTGTCTCCTTTCTTCACGTTGTTGCCCATCACATGACAGGCAAAGTCATAATTGCTCCATATCGCACGGTATGGAATCATCACACCCTTGGAGAAACCGGTCGTACCACTCGTGTAGTTGATCAAAGCCAGTTCGTTGGGATCCGACTCCTTGTAGTAAGACACATGCTCGCTGCGGAAATACTTGGGATATTTCTTGCCAAACATCTCATTGAGGTGCTCGCGGGCATAGGTCAACTTGTCAGAACGGGAGAAGAGCACGGAATAGTCGGGGATGTAGATGATTCCCTCAATAGAAGGCATCTTCGTCGGATCCACTTGGGTAGATACCACATCACCGGCAAAAAGCAGTTTTGCCTCACTATGGTTGACGATGTTGTGTATCTGCTCTGCCGTAAACTCATGCAGGATAGGCACTGCTACCGCGCCATAGGTCAGCGTGGCAAGGAAGGCTGAGGCCCAACCGGCACTGTTGCGGCCGCAAAGAGCCACTTTGTCGCCTTTCTTCACACCGCTGTTCTCAAACATGATGTGCAGTTTCTCTATCTTGCGGGCCACATCATGATATTGCAGGGTAATGCCTTTATAATCGGTGAGCGCATCCTGATTCCAGAAATCCTTGATGCATTTCTCTATCAATTCATTGAATTTAGGTATCGATTCCATGACGTCTTACTATTCGTTATACGTTTTGATACAGATATCTCTTGATGCTTTTTTTAGGAGTCTTGGCAAATTCCTCCTTGTGAAGCACAATAGCAGAAATTTTACTGTAAGAGGGTAGCATGGCATTGAGCGCCTGACGGTTTTGCTCCATGATGCCATCAATGTCGTCGGAGGTGAATCCCAATGTGTGGGCCTCATCATAGTCTGGATGTACCAAAGCGATAAATTTGTCGTCTTGTTGCACGACAATGCTTTCACTGACCATAGCCAGTGAGTTGAGTTTGTCTTCTATCTCTTCGGGGTAAACATTCTGACCGTTCGAACTAAGAAGCATGTTTTTCTTGCGGCCACGGATGAAAACATTGCCCATTTCATCCATCATACCAAGGTCACCGGTATGATACCAGCCATCATCATCGAGTACTTCGCGGGTGGCTTCCTCATTCTTGAAGTAACCAAGCATCACATGTTGTCCACGTGTCACGATCTCTCCTTCCTTGCTGCCAGGGTAACTTGGGATGATGCGTACCTCCATGCCGTCTACGGAACAGCCACAACTGCCTGCGGCATAGTCATGATAGTCTCTGTAGGAGATCAGGGGTGCACATTCGGTCGTGCCATAACCGACGGTATAGGGGAAACCGATACTCTTGAGAAAGGTTTCCACTTCCTGGTTGAGAGCAGCACCACCGATGATCACTTCGTAGGCGTTGCCGCCGAATGCCTCATACACTTGCTCACAGATCTTTTGCTTCACCTTCTTGTTGATGACTGGCATGGTGAGCAACAGACGCATAAGATTGTTCTGAATCTTGGGAAATACCTTCTTGCGGATGATCTTCTCAATGATGAGCGGGACGGCAACAATCAGTGAAGGTTTGATGTCGGAGAAGGCTTGAGCGATGATGGCTGGGGAAGGAAGACGGGTGAGGAAGAAAATATGTGCTCCGTAGGAGAAAGGAAAGAGAAATTCTACGGCCATTCCGTACATGTGTGCCATCGGAAGAATGCTGAGCAACTGACAATGTGGTTCCAGATGGGGATTACCCAGACGTTTGATGCAGAAATTCACATTGCCCAACAGGGAGCGGAAGGGAAGCATCACACCCTTGGAGAATCCTGTGGTGCCACTCGTATAATTGATCAGTGCTAATTCATCTGGCTGGTCTTCATAGTAGCATACATCGGTTTTGCGGAAGGCATTTGGAAATTTCTTTCCATATAGTTCGTTCAGGTGCTCACGGCTGTAGGTGAGCGCTTCGCTGCGGGATACCATCACCGAGAGATCGGGCAGATAGATGATGCCTTGAAGATGCGGCATCTGATCGGCATCGATCGTCTTTGCCACCACATCACCTACAAACAACAGGCATGACTCACTGTGATTGACAATGTTGTGGATTTGCTCTGAATTAAATTCATGGAGGATGGGCACTGCAACAGCACCATAGGTGAGAACCGCCAGAAAGGAGACACCCCAGTGAGCACTGTTGCGCCCACAAAGAGCTACTTTATCCCCTTTGCGGATGCCTATCTGCTCCAGCATGATGTGTATCTTCTCGATCTTGCGCGCTACATCTTTGAATTGGAGTGTTGCACCCTTATAGTCGGTAAGGGCATCAAAATCCCAATTTGATACAATGCTATTCTCGATTGTCTTATTGAAACTATTGCTCAAGTTCATTGCACAAATTTTCAAATTTTGTGCAAAGATAATATGATATTTGCACATTCCAAAAAATAATGTGCAATTTTTTCAGTCTAAAATCTAAGAATGTTGCAAATAGATGAAAAAATCCGAAATTTCATTCATATTTGATGGATTTCGCAGGGTGGATATGGGAGATCAGGAAACTGGGAGCAATGAGTACGGCGACACTCACGAGCAACGTGGCCACATTGATCACTGCGATGACTGGCAAATTGAGTTCCACTGGAACCACATCCACATAATAGGCTTCCGGGTCAAGTTTTACGATTCCAGTCACGTGCTGCAACACGCACAGACCGATGCCAAGAAGATTGCCGATGACCATGCCTTTGACGATGATGAAGACCGCAAACCATAAAAATGTATGACGGATGGTCTTGTTCTTGGCACCGAGGGCTTTCAGCGTGCCGATCATACTGGTGCGCTCGATGATGATGATCAGCAGGCCTGAGATCATCGTGAATCCTGCCACAGCCACCATCAGTGCGAGGATAATCCAAACATCCAAGTCGAGCAGGTCGAGCCAGGAGAAAATCTGGGGATAGGACTGTTGGATGGGGAGTGACGAATAGGTATACCCATATTTATCGTCTGTACGGTCGATGATGGTGCTCAATAGGAAATCCACCTCATCGATCTTATCGAAATCATGGACCAGTATTTCCGCACCCGAGGCTTGGTCGCGCTCCCAACCATTCAATTTCACCACTGCCGAGAGATCAGTGAAGCAGAGACTCTCGTCGAAATGTTTCAGATCGGTGCGATAGATGCCGCAGATGGTG
>CADCQC010000186.1 GCA_902803455.1 uncultured Prevotellaceae bacterium | reverse complement strand
TGAACCAATCTTAGAACCCATTTCTTTTGAAGATCCCTTAGTAGAGGAGATTTGCGTGAATAACTGGGACACCGATGGTGACGGTTTTTTGAGTAAGTACGAGGCTGCCGAAGTGACAGACTTGGGATGGGTGTTTGCTTGGGAATCGATTACCTCTTTCAATGAACTGAAGTATTTCACAAACCTGACGAGCATTGGAGATTGGGATTTCGAAGGCTGTTATGATTTGGAATCTATCACCATTCCCGCCAGCGTGACGAGCATCGGAGATTATGCTTTCTATGAATGTTACAATTTGACCTCCGTCACTGTCGAATGGGTGGAGCCAATATACGTGACTTGGGATGTTTTTTGTAGCGCATATTATGCTACTCTCTACGTCCCTTTTGGCACAGCTTCCGCTTATAGAGATGCAGATGGATGGGGAGAATTTGGAGATATTGTGGAATATGGCAGTCCCAATATAGACTTTGCTGACCCAAAAGTGAAGGAGATTTGTGTGAATAACTGGGACACCAACAGAGATGGTGAACTGAGTATGGATGAGGCTGCCGCTGTCCATGATTTAATAGGGGCATTTGCTTGGGAAAATATTACCTCTTTCAATGAACTGAAATATTTCACAAGCCTGAGGAGCATTGGAGATTGGGCTTTCGAAGGCTGTTATTATTTAAAATCTATCACCATTCCCGTCAGTGTGACGAGCATCGGAGATTATGCTTTCTCCAGCTGCTCTAACCTAACCTCCGTCACCGTTGGATGGGAAAAGCCATTGGCGGTGGATCGTAATGTTTTTGATGATGTACCATTAAATAGTGCAACCCTCCATGTCCCTGCTTGGACAGAGGATGCTTATCATTCTGATGAGGTGTGGAATTCTTTCGGTAGAATTGTTGGAAGTCCTATCATTTTGTTTGCCGATTCCAAAGTGAAGATGATTTGTGTGGCGAAATGGGATGCCGACGGTGATGGTGAACTGAGTATTGACGTGGCTGCCGCAGTAACTGATTTGGGAGAGACATTTAGTTATAATACAAATATCACCTCATTTAATGAGTTGAAATATTTCACGGGATTATCAACAATCGTGAGGTCTGCTTTCAGTGATTGTTCTAACCTGACCTCTATTGTCATACCCTCCAACGTGACAAACATAGGTTATTATGTTTTCATGAATTGCTCCAACCTGGCTTCCATCGTCATTCCTTCCAAGGTGGCAAGCATAGGTAAACGTGTTTTTGAAGACTGCAACAATTTAACTTCCATTGTCGTAGAAAAAGGCAACACTGTTTTTGATTCACGTGAAGGGTGTAATGCCATTATCAAGACAGCAGATAATGAACTGATTGAAGGCTGTAACAATTCTTTCATTCCTAATTCTGTGAAGAAGATCGGTGATTTTGCATTCTTTTGCAGAAGGTATATCAATCCTATAGAAATACCCAATGGTGTGTCAACTATCGGGGAAAATGCTTTTTCATTCTGCACCAGACTGACCTCTATCACGATTCCTGCCAGCGTGACGAGTATTGGGGAGAGTATTTTCAATTATTGCTCAAGCCTGTCTTCCATTACCGTCGCATCAGGAAATACAGTGTATGATTCCCGAAATAATTGCAATGCTATTATTGAGACATCATCCAATACACTGAGGTTTGGTTGCAAAAATACTGTTATCCCCAATTCCGTGACAAAATTAGGATACGATGCATTCCATGGTCGTTCTAATCTTACCTCTATTGACATACCATCGAGTGTGACAAGCATCGATGGAAGTGCTTTCAGATTCTGCACAAGACTGGCCTCCATCGACATTCCCAACAGTGTGACGGACATAGGGAAAGATGCTTTCGGTTATTGCTACAACTTGACCACAGTAAACATTGGAAATGGCCTGAAAAGCATCGGAGATTGGGCTTTCGAAGGTTGCTCCAGTCTACAATCCATCAATTTTCCTGATGGCTTGACAAGTATAGGGGAGATCGCTTTCGAAGATTGCTCCAGTCTGACCTCCATCAACATCCCTAGTAGTGTGACGAGTATCGGGAACGGGGCGTTCGGAGGGTGTTCCGGTCTGACTTCTGTCACCGTTAATTGGGTGGAGCCATATGAAGAGTCTTATCTTTTTTGGGATGTACCATGGGAAGAGGCTACTCTTTACGTTCCTGCTGGTACCAAGGCTGCTTACGAGGGTTCTGAGATGTGGAATGAATTCGGTAACATCGTGGAGATGGAGGCTGATGAGTCAGAGGCATATGTAGCCGAACTAATAAGTGAACTTCGTTTCTATTGTAACGATGAAAGATCTGAATTTGAAGGATCTTTGCCTACTTATAGTTTAAATCAAAATGATGAATGGCCTGGTTGGGGTATGGATATTGATGACGAAGAGAGTATCCGAGATATATGGAGTATTAATTTTGATGAATCATTTGCGAAAGCAAGACCAAGGTCTACCTTTAGGTGGTTCGCCTATATGGAAGCTGTGGAATGGATTTCTGGATTAAAATATCTCAATACTTCTGAAGTGACAAATATGAGTATGATGTTTTTTTACTTAGACCGAATGGAATCCATCGATGTCAGTCATTTCAACACATCTAAGTGTACTGACATGTCTCACATGTTCACCTATTGCTCAAGTTTGAAAGAATTGGATCTCAGTAGCTTTGATACATCCAACTGTGAAGATATGTCTGGAATGTTCTATGATTGCGAAAGTCTGGAAAGCCTTGATGTAAGCAATTTTGTCGTTCCAAGTGACCCGGAAAATACATCGGACATATTTGGAGGATGCTCTGGTTTGAAGACGCTCAAAATATCATCCTCGATGGAGGACCTCTCTTGGAATGCTTGCGTAGGCGTAGGCACACCCGAGAACCCATGCCTTATCATCGCACCGGAGGACTTCAATTTCAGAGTGAACACTTCTGGTGACTATTTCGAGTGGAAAGGTGGCTATTTCTATGTGGAGAAACCAACAGTGGTTGAAACGGAAGGTTCCAATATTCATCTGGGGCGCAAGTTTGATGTCATTGTGGGCATGAATACAGGCAATGGAAACTACAATGGTTACCAGTTTGAACTTTGTCTGCCGGAGGGCTTCCACCTGCAAGAGCAAAACGGCCAGTACGTTTATACGCTTTCCGATCGTTTCAACGGTGATGGCATCAGCGTCAGCATCAGCGATGACAACCCGTCTGCCCCTGCGGAGGATACTCCGCTGATGGCATCGGGACAGACTGCAGCCTTCACCACATCGAGAACATCTTCATCAGTTTTCTACTTTGTAAAGGTCACCACGACAGGTGATGAGGTCATCAAGGGCAATGACGGCGAACTGATCCGACTGGTGGCCGTTGCCGACAAGGATGTGGATAGAGGTGAGCATGAGGGTTATATCTCCGATGCCTTCCTTACAACGACGGAAGGTGGGGAAGAGACCGTGGAGCCTGATGTTTTCCACCTTGTCATCCCAGAATATGACTTGGGCGATGTAAATACCGACAATGTCGTGGACGTGACTGATGTGATGGTGGTGGTGAACCACATTCTTGGCAACTCGCTTTCCAACTATGATGGTGATTATGCGGACCTGAACGATGACGGCATCGTTGATGTGACCGACATCATGCTCATCGTCAGCGTCATTCTCGACCCGGAGCGGGTGTATGCGCCCGCCTTCCCCACACAAGAAGGCCTGTCGCTATCGACGGAGAAAGATGCCACATTGGTCAGTGTACCTTTCGCCTCCGGCTATACCGCCTGTCAGATGACGGTGCACCTGACCGATGGCATGCGCCTGACGGGTGCACGGCTCTGTGGTGAGGACAATGATGCCTGCCACATGGTGCGCACGACGCAACTTCCCGACGGTTCCTGGCGTGTCTTGGTCTATTCTTCCGACGCCGCTCCGCTGCGCTCCTCGGAGGAAGGTCTGCTTCGCCTGACCACCTCGGGCACGGGTCATGTGTCGCTCAGCGATGTCTTGTTCACCACGCAGCAGTGTGAGTCGGTCTCCTTCTCCGAGGTATCCACCACGACGGGCATCGGTGATGCCACCGCCGGCTCTTCATCCGCTGGTGATATCTACGACCTCAGCGGCCGTCGCCACACCACCACACCGCAGCAGTCGGGCATCTATATAAAAAATGGCAAACTGTGTTCTGTGAAGAAATAATATAAAAAAGAGATGTCAACATACATTTA
>CADCQC010000185.1 GCA_902803455.1 uncultured Prevotellaceae bacterium | reverse complement strand
CTCTACTTCAAAAAATAATGTATGTCTGACAATTGGCGTTTTTTTCTTAAAGAATCAAAAAAGCGATAGAAAGACAACATATTTGGCATCTATTTTGAAAAAGAAGTCATAGATTCATAGACTCACTTCACATTATCTAATATATATAAAAGATAAACAAATATGAACGAGAAAGATTTTGCTACAATGATCAGGGAGAGAGAGGGTAGCCTGAATCAGCAAGAAAGAGAAAGATACCTCTCACAGGCATTTGGCATCCTGATGCGCAAGGTGTATCTGTGGATGACGATGGCGCTCGTCATCACAGGAATCTCTGCTTATTACGTGGCCAACTCCAGTTTCATCTTCACGCTGTATAACACACCCGCCCTGTTGTGGGGTCTCATCATTGCCGAACTGGCCATCGTGATAGGACTGTCGGCAGCCATCAACAAGTTGTCGCTGACCATGGCCACCCTGATGTTCATCATCTACTCCATCATCAACGGTGTCACCCTGTCGTCGATATTCCTGATATATACCACCTCATCCATCACCAATGTGTTTCTCATCACAGCCGGCACATTCGGCGCCATGGCTTTTGTGGGCTACACCACCAAGGCCGATCTCTCCTCGTTGGGGAAATACCTGCTGATGGCCCTCATCGGTATTATCATCGCCACCGTGGTCAACGTGTTCTTCGTCAAGAGCAGCGGCTTCGACCTGATCATCTGCTATCTCGGCGTGCTGATTTTCGTCGGACTGACCGCCTACGACTCACAGAAGATCAAGGAGATGTGCATGAGCGCAGAATATGCTGACGAGCGTGCGCAGAAATTTGCCATCCTCGGTGCGCTCACACTCTATCTCGACTTTATCAACCTCTTTATCTATCTTCTCCGTATCTTCGGGAAGAGAGACTAACAGGAAAAGTCCTCTATACGGCGGGAGGTTTGCGTCATGCAGACTTCCCGCTGCTTTTTTCCTACTATATACCATTTCTATACAGACTTTTCAATAATTGTTGAATAATTATTTGGCGATTCAGTTTAATTTGTATAAATTTGCAGCCGCAATAGAATAATTATACAAACATGAAGGTTAAGAAAAGCAGAATGGAAGCCCTCAAGATGCTGATTTCCAGCATGGAATTAGGCAGTCAGGAAGAGGTGCTTCAAGCGTTGGAAAAGGAAGGATTCAAACTCACCCAAGCCACTTTGAGCCGAGACCTCAAGCAACTCAAGGTGGCCAAGGCAGCCAGCATGAATGGCAAATACGTCTATGTCTTGCCCAACGACACGATGTATAAGCGATTCACACGCCCCAGGACAGCCGCCGAGATGCTGCAGACATCCGGATTCCTTTCCATCAGCTTCTCAGGCAACTTAGGTGTCATCAAAACACGCCCTGGGTATGCCAGCAGCATAGCCTATAATATCGACAACAGCGACTCACCCGACATCTTAGGAACGATTGCCGGCGACGACACCATCTTTATCGTCATCAAGGAAGGTGTATCACCCGAGAACGTGGTGACGGAACTGAAGCCGGTCATCGGCGACATCAGTCTTGCTGCCGAATAGCGACACACATATTTCTAAACTCCCAATAAGACATCCTTTTTAAACAACTAAAAATGGAAGACATTCAAGTGTTGGTGGCCGACTCCTCTCATGAGAAATATGTCGACACCATCCTGGAAACGATTGCCGATGCCGCCAAGGTGCGTGGCACCGGTATTGCCAAGCGCACCCATGATTACTTAGTGACCAAAATGCGGGAGGCCAAGGCGGTCATCGCCCTCGATGGCGATATTTTTGCAGGTTTCAGTTATATTGAGACGTGGGGCAACAAGCACTATGTCACCACCTCAGGACTGATCGTCCATCCCAACTACCGTGGCCGTGGCGTGGCACGCCGCATCAAAGAGATGACATTCTCGCTGGCCCGCACACGGTGGCCACATGCCAAGATCTTCAGTCTGACAAGCGGCGCTGCGGTGATGGCGATGAACACCCGTCTGGGCTATCAGCCCGTCACCTTCGACGACCTCACCGACGACGAGGCCTTCTGGCGCGGGTGCGAAGGATGTGTCAATGTCGACATCCTCAAGCGCACTGGCCGCAAATATTGCATCTGCACGGCCATGCTCTATGACCCGGAGGAGCATCTGCCCGCCAAGATACCCAACGAGGTGCTGGAGCGCATCAAGGCGCTGGAGCAATAGACCACATCACTTTCTCATAAGCCATGTGGCCAAACAAATAGACCACACCATAGCAACAAAACAAAACCATATACCCATGCCAAAGAAAAAAATTGTAGTAGCATTCTCAGGCGGTCTTGACACTTCTTATACTGTCATGCGCCTGGCCAATGAAGGAAACGAAGTATATGCCGCATGTGCCAACACAGGCGGTTTCAGTGACGAGCAACTGAAAAAGAATGAGGAAAACGCCTACCGGCTGGGGGCGAAGAGTTATGTCACCCTCGACGTCACACAGGAATATTATGAGAAATCATTGAAATACATGATTTTCGGCAATGTACTGCGCAACAACTGTTATCCCATCTCCGTTTCCTCCGAACGGATTTTCCAAGCCCTCGCCATCGCACGTTATGCCCGTGAGATCGGCGCCGATGCCATCGCCCATGGCTCCACAGGTGCCGGCAACGACCAGATCCGATTCGACATGACTTTTCTTGTCATGGCGCCAGGGGTGGAGATCATCACCCTCACCCGAGACGAGGCGCTCACCCGCCAGGAGGAGGTGGACTACCTCAATGCCCACGGCTATTCTGCCGACTTCACCAAACTGAAGTACTCCTACAACGTAGGCATCTGGGGCACCAGCATCTGCGGTGGTGAGATCCTGGACTCCCGGCAAGGGCTGCCCGAAGAGGCCTACCTGAAACACGTCACCCGCGAGGCACCCGCACAACTCCGCATCACCTTTGAGAAAGGTGAGATCGTGGCTGTCGACGGCGAACACTTCGACGACAAGGTGAAAGCCATCCAGAAGATAGAGGAGATTGGCGCAGCATACGGTATCGGCCGCGACTGCAATGTGGGCGACACCATCATCGGCATCAAGGGCCGTGTCGGTTTTGAGGCAGCAGCCCCCAAACTAATCATCGAGGCACACCGTCTGCTGGAGAAATACACGTTGAGCAAGTGGCAACAATACTGGAAAGACCAGGTTGGCAACTGGTATGGCATGTTCCTCCACGAGAGTCAATACCTGGAGCCGGTGATGCCCGACATCGAAGCCATGCTCACCAGGTCACAGCGCCATGTCAACGGCACCGTCATTCTCCTTCTCCGTCCATTGGGATTCGAGACTGTAGGAGTCGACTCAGCCGACGACCTGCTCAAATCAAAATTGGGCGAATACGGCGAGATGCAGCGCGGATGGACAGCCGATGACGCCAAGGGCTTCATCAAGGTGCTCAGCACTCCGCTGCGTGTATATTACGGCATACATCCCGACGAAGACAGATAAGCCATGAACCAAAAAAGATTTCACCTCTCCTCTTTGGATAAAAAACTCGGAGGAGTATGCGGAGGACTTGGCGAATATTTCGACATCGACCCCACGCTCGTCAGAATATTCTTTGTATTTTTCACCCTTATTGGAGGAAGCGGAATACTCCTCTACCTCATCATTTGGCTGGTAGCCCCTAAAGACAATGTGATATGATCAAAGTAGGAATATTGGGCGCGGCCGGATACACAGGCGGAGAACTCATCCGTCTGTTGCTCAACCACCCGGAGGCAGAGATTGTCTTTGCCAACAGTGAGAGCAACGCAGGCAATCCTGTCGCCGACATTCACGAAGGCCTTCTGGGTGAGACTGACTTACGGTTTAGCAGCGAACTGCCTTTCAGTCAGGTGGATGTCATCTTCTTCTGTTTCGGTCACGGCAAGAGCGAACAGTTTCTCAAGGAGCATGCTGTCCCCGACCATGTGAGGATCATCGACCTGGCGCAGGACTTCCGGCTTGCTGCCCCCGGCAACGATTTCGTCTACGGTCTCCCCGAGATCAATCGTGAAGCCATCGCTCATGCGCGTCATGTCGCCAATCCCGGTTGTTTCGCCACCTGCATCCAACTCGGATTGTTGCCTGCCGCCAAGATGGGACTGATCCGCAGCGATGTGGCCGTGAACGCCATCACCGGCAGCACCGGAGCCGGACAAAAGCCCACCGGCACCACCCATTTCTCCTGGCGCAACAACAACCTGAGCATCTACAAGGCTTTCAACCACCAGCATGTGCCGGAGATACGGCAGAGCATCAAGCAGGTGCAAGGGTTCCTCGATGCCGATATTGAGTTCATCCCCTATCGTGGTGATTTCGCAAGGGGTATCTTCGCCACGGAGGTAGTGAGGACAGACGCCGATATAGAGACCATCACGGCAGCCTACCAATCGTTCTATGCCGAGGCACCCTTCACACATTATGCCAGTAAAGCCCTCGACCTGAAACAAGTGGTCAACACCAACAAAGCCCTTGTCCACTGCGACAAATATGGCGACAAACTGCTCATCACCTCCTGTATCGACAACCTCCTCAAGGGAGCCGTCGGACAAGCGGTGCAAAATATGAACATCATGTTCGGTATCGATGAGACCGCCGGACTGAAACTGAAAGCATCCGCTTTCTAAAAACAAGAGAAAATGAAATTATACGATGTATACCCTCTTCTCGATGTCAATATCGTGAGAGGAAAAGGTTGCAAGGTGTGGGATGAACAAGGTACGGAATACCTGGATCTTTATGGCGGCCATGCTGTGATCAGCATCGGCCATAGCCATCCCCACTATGTGGAAGCCATCAGTCATCAGGTGGCTCAACTGGGATTCTACTCCAACTCTGTCATCAACACGCTGCAGCAACAATTGGCGGCCCGTCTCGGCAAAATCAGCGGTTACGACGACTATCAGTTGTTTTTGGTCAACAGCGGAGCAGAAGCCAACGAGAATGCGCTGAAACTGGCCTCTTTCCACACGGGCCGCAAACGCATCTTATCGGCAAAGAAAGCCTTTCATGGCCGCACCTCGCTAGCTGTTGAAGTCACCGACAACCCGAAGATCATCGCTCCTGTCAATGCCAACAACCATGTAACCTACCTGCCTCTCAACGACATAGACGCATGGGAGGAAGAGTTGGCGAAAGGGGATGTATGCGCCTGTATCCTGGAATGCATCCAGGGAGTGGGCGGCATCAGGATGGCCACGGCAGCATTTGCCCAACAGTTGTTGGAAGCCTGCCACCGTCATGGAGCCATCCTCATCTGTGATGAGATCCAATGCGGTTACGGGCGCAGCGGCAAGTTCTTTGCCCATCAGTGGCTCGGCATCCGTCCCGACCTGATCACAGTGGCCAAAGGCATCGCCAACGGTTTTCCGATGTCGGCCGTGCTGATCTCTCCCACCTTCACCCCTGTCTATGGTCAGTTGGGCACCACCTTTGGTGGCAATCACCTGGCCTGTGCCGCCGCCATCGCCGTGCTCGACGTCATGGAGAAAGAACATCTGGTGGAGAATGCCAACCAGGTGGGTCAATATCTCATGACCCGTCTACAGACGTTGATGTCCTCGCAGCCACATATCACCGACGTGCGCGGACGCGGCCTGATGATCGGCATCGAACTCGACATTCCCTATAAAGAAGTCCGTGCCCGTCTGGTCAATGAACAGCACTGTTTTGTAGGTTGCAGCGGCACCAATACGCTACGTCTGCTGCCGCCATTATGCCTCAGCATGGCTGAAGCCGACATTTTCATTGAGAAACTTCAAAAATCACTGTCATGAAAATAGCCATCATAGGAGCAGGAGCCATGGGCGGTGCCCTGGCAGAAGGATTGATGCAGGCCGGCATGGTCAACACCTCCGACCTGACCATCTCCGACCCCAACGAGAAGGCTCTTGAGCGTTTCGCCACCAGCGGAGCCAGTATCACCACCGACAACGCCTCTGCAGTAGCCGGTGCCGACACCATCTTCATTGTCGTGAAACCCTGGCTGGTGGAGAAGGTCATCGAAGGACTTCTGCCCTCTGTCAACGGTCGTCAGGCCACCATCGTCGTCATCGCTGCCGGTGTCTCATCAGAGAAGATCTGCCAATGGCTCCGTCATGAGCAGAACCCGCAGCATCAGATCTTCCTCGCCATCCCCAATACGGCTATCGCCATGAAGGAATCGATGACCTTCCTCGTACCAGTGACAGCCACAGCATCTGCCATCAGCGAGATGACCGCCCTTTTCGAGCAAGTAGGGAAGTGCATCGTCACCGAGGAGCGCCTGCTGGCTGCCGGCACCACACTTGCCTCCTGCGGCATCGCCTACGCCATGCGCTATATCCGTGCAGCCATTGAGGGCGGTGTGGAGATCGGTTTCCGCGCATCAGATGCCCAGCAGATTGTCCAGCAGACCGTCAAAGGTGCCGTCACCTTGCTGCAGGCCACTGGCCATCATCCCGAAGAAGAGATCGACAAGGTGACCACCCCAGGTGGTGTCACCATCAAAGGCCTCAATGAGATGGAACATGCCGGTTTCAGCAGTGCCGTCATCCGAGGCATCAAGGCAGGAATGAAATCATAAAAACAACATTTTCAAGAATATCACTCAATATGGAAGAACAACTCAAACAGATTGGTGAGCGTCTTCGCGGTCTCCGCGACGTGCTCGATGTGAGTGCTGAGGAGATGGCTGCCCTTTGCGGCATCACCGAGGAGCACTATCTACAGATGGAAAGCGGTGAGAGCGAACTGTCTGTCGCCAACCTCCAGAAAATCGCCAAGCAATATGGTATATCCCTCGATGTCCTCATGTTTGGCGAAGAGCCTAAGATGAGCACCTATTTTCTCACACGCAAGGGACATGGGATGAAAGTGGAGCGCCGCAGCGCCTATAAATACGAGAGTCTGGCCAGCGGTTTCCGAGGCCGCAAGGCAGATCCTTTCATCGTCACGGTGGAACCGAAACCAGCCGACACGCCCAAGGAGATGAACTCCCACAGCGGTCAGGAATTCAACATGGTGCTTGAAGGGACCATGGAACTGACCATCGGCAACAAGGTACTCATTCTGAATGAGGGCGACTCCATCTATTTTGATGCCACCCAACCCCACGGCATGCGCACCATCGGTGACCAGCGTGTGCGTTTTCTGGCCATCATCTTCTAAACCTCAGGCATTATGGTAGAAAGATTTTTAGAGCAGACCACCTTCTCTTCGGTGGAAGACTTCAAAAAGCATCTGCGGTTTAAGATCAAGGAGAATTTCAATTTCGCTTACGACGTGACGGATGCCTGGGCTGCAGAGCAACCCGATAAGTTGGCCATTTTATGGACCAACGACCAGGGTGTGGAGATTCGTGTGACCTTCGGCGAGCTGAAAGCGCGCACAGACCAGGCTGCCGCCTATCTGCAATCACTCGGCATCGGACATGGCGACATGGTCATGCTTATCGAGAAACGCCGGTTGGAATGGTGGATCTCCATGCTTGCGCTCTGCAAACTCGGTGCCGTGGCCATTCCCGCCACCCACATGCTCACCAAGCACGACATTGTCTACCGCGACACCCGTGCTTCCATCAAGGCTATCATCTGTGTGGGTGAGCCCTATGTGCTCAGTCAGGTGCAGGCAGCCATGCCTGAGAGTCCCACGGTGAAGACACTCATCAGCATCGGCCCTGAGGTACCCGAGGGATTCCACGACTGGCATGCCGAAATCGGACAGGCCCCAGCCTTCCAGCGGCCATCCTTCGTCAACGACAATTCCGACACCATGCTGATGTATTTCACCAGCGGCACCAGCGGTGAGCCCAAGATGGTGGCCCATGACCACCTGTATGCCCTCGGTCACCTCACCACCGGTGTGTTCTGGCACAATCTCTCTGAAGACAGCATCCATCTCACCGTCGCTGATACAGGATGGGGAAAGGCCGTATGGGGAAAATTCTACGGACAATGGTTTGCGGGTGCCGCCGTATTTGTCTATGACCACGAGAAATTCGCCGCCGACAAGATGCTGGAGCAGATGTCGCGTTATCACGTCACCTCATTTTGTGCCCCTCCCACGGTGTACCGTTTCTTGATCCGCGAAGACTTCAGCCGTTATGACCTCAGTGCCCTGCGCTACTGCTGTACGGCGGGCGAGGCACTGAACCCTGCCGTTTACGACCGTTTCATGGAACTCACCGGCATCCGTCTGATGGAAGGATTCGGTCAGACAGAGACCACCATGACCCTCGGCACCATGCCCTGGATGACGCCAAAGCCAGGCAGTATGGGCATGCCCAACCCCCAATACGACATCGACCTGATCCGTCCCGACGGCAGCCGTTGTGAAGATGGTGAGAAGGGAGAGATCGTGGTGCGCGTAGGCGACAAGAAACCGATAGGGCTCTTCAAAGGCTACTACCGTGATGAGGAACTGACCCGCGAGGCATGGCACGACGGCATCTATCACACCGGCGACGTGGCATGGCGCGATGAAGACGGCTATTACTGGTTTGAAGGCCGCATCGACGACGTGATCAAGAGCAGTGGCTACCGCATCGGTCCTTTCGAGGTGGAGAGTGCCCTGATGACCCATCCCGCCGTGGTGGAATGTGCGATCACCGGTGTTCCTGACGATATCCGCGGCATGGTGGTGAAAGCCACCGTCGTACTGGGTCCGGAGTGGAAGAGCAAGGTGGGCGACTCGCTGGTGAAAGAATTGCAGAATCACGTGAAACGAGAGACAGCACCCTACAAATATCCGCGCATCATCGAATTTGTCGACGAGTTGCCCAAAACCATCAGCGGCAAGATCCGTCGTGTGGAGATACGCGACAAAGACAAGAAGAAGTGAAACGACGCATCGTCATCAAAATCGGCAGCAATGTGCTGACCCGCGACGACGGAAAACTCGATATCACCCGTATGTCGTCGCTGGTCGACCAGACAGCCTGGCTCACCAGCCACGGCTATGAGGTGATCATCGTCTCAAGCGGAGCGATGGCCAGTGGCCGCGGTGAGATAAAAGTCTCACGGCGGCTCGACAGTGTGGCCCAGCGGCAACTCTATTCCGCACTCGGACAGGCCAAACTGATCAACCTCTATTATGACCTCTTCCGTGAATATCACCTCCCTGTGGGGCAGGTGCTCACCATGAAGGAGAATTTCAACTCACGCCGCGCATACCTCAACCAGCGTGCCTGTATGACCGTCATGCTGGAGAACGGTGTCATCCCCATCGTCAACGAGAACGACACGGTGAGCGTCACCGAACTGATGTTTACCGACAATGATGAGTTGTCAGGACTCATCGCCTCGATGATGGATGCCGAGACACTCATCATCCTCAGCAATATCGACGGCATCTATGACGGCCCGCCCCAAGAGGCCACCTCGAAGGTGATCCGCAGGGTGGAGCCCGGGAGCGACCTGAGCGAATACATCCAGAGTGAGCGCAGCGGTTTTGGACGTGGAGGGATGAAGACAAAATACCACATTGCCCGTAAAGTGGCCGATGAGGGCATCCGTGTCATCATCGCCAACGGCAAACGCGACCATATTCTCATCCACCTGATGGAACATCCTGACGATACCGAGCACACTGAATTCATACCGGTGGGGCAAAATGTGTCGGGCATCAAGAAATGGCTTGCCCACAGCGACAGTTTCACCAAAGGATCGGTGCATGTCAACCAACAAGCCTGCAAAGCCCTCTGCGGCGACAATGCCGTCAGTCTGCTCCTTGTAGGCGTGACATCCATCGACGGTGACTTTGAGGAAGGCGACCTGGTGAATATCATCGCACCCGACGGAACCAAGATCGCCACCGGCCGCTCTACTTACAGCAGCGCCACCGCCAGCCAACTCATCGGTCAGCATGGGCAACGTCCCATCGTACATTATGACTACCTGTATATGGAATAAACGACAACAGCATGGAATCACAACTGACACCTATTTTTGAACAAGCCAAAATGGCCAGCCGCGAACTGGCCCTATTGAGTGATGAGCGTAAGAACGACCTTCTTCTGTCGCTCGCCGACGCCATCCTCACCCATCAGGAGGCCATCCTCTCCGCCAATGCCAAAGACCTGGCCCGGATGGACCGCAACAACCCGCTTTACGACCGTCTGCTACTCGATGAGAAGCGTCTGGCCGGTATTGCCAGCGACATGCGGCATGTCGCAGCACTTCCCTCCCCTCTTGGCAAGACGCTCATGGAGCGAACCCTTCCCAATGGACTTCACCTGCGCCGTCTGAGCGTACCTTTCGGGGTCATCGGTATCATCTATGAAGCCCGTCCCAATGTCAGTTTTGATGTCTTCTCACTCTGTTTCAAGAGCGGCAATGCCTGCATACTCAAAGGAGGACACGATGCAGATGAGTCAAACAAGGCCATTGTGGCACTCATCCACGAAATCCTCCACCAACACGACATCAACCCCTCGGTGGTGTCTCTCTTGCCCGCCACCCATGAGGCAACCGCCGATATGCTCAATGCCGT
>CADCQC010000184.1 GCA_902803455.1 uncultured Prevotellaceae bacterium | reverse complement strand
GTGGAACCATAGCTACCATTAGCACGCAAAAGGATGTTAGTCAATGTGTCTGGTTTCCATTCGATTCGGATATTTCCGTTCCAAGTGTTATTTCGGGAAAGACTTTTTGAATGACTGTTGGAGAAGGTACGGGATTCCTGACTGTAAAAGTTTTCGCTGGAATTCTCATTTTGGTTATCTCCATTACGATGGTTCCAACGCAAACTGGCATCTATCTTCAATTTCTTGCCGTCATCATAATTAAGATTGGTGCCTAACATTTTGTTGTCGTTTAATCCACGCCTGTTCCACCATCCTGCATTTTCTTCTTTGTTGTTGATGTTTCCCATCAAGACAAATCGGGTCTTGTCGGTGAAACTACTGCCCATACCTCGGGTGGCATATCGGTTCTTTGTGCCACCTGCCAAATCCAAATTGGTCATGTAACCGCGGTTCATGCCTTTTTTGATTGTGAAGTCGAGGACGGTATCTTTATTGCCGTCCTCTATTCCTGTAATGCGGGCTTGGTCGCTCTGCTGATCGTAGAATTTAACATTCTGTATGATGGATACAGGCAAATTTTTCAGAGCTGTCTCTATATCGCCCAGCATGAATTCCTTGCCATCAAGAAGGATTTTCTTGATCTCTTTGCCGTTGATCGTGATTTTGCCATCTTCGTCTATCTCAGCCCCTGGCATTCGCTTAATCAGTTCTTCTATGGCTGATCCCTCTGGTGTACGGTAGGCCTCAGGGTTGTATACCAACGTATCCTTGCGCACGATAACTTGTGCTGCTCTTCCTGTTACGACAGCTTCTTTCAGGACAATTTCATCAGGCGTCATCAGAAGATTGCCTAAGTCTTGGTTTTGGTCGCGGCGTAGGGTTACTTCTCGCTCTATTGACTGATAGCCAATGGAGGATATTTTCAAACGATAAATGCCGTTGGATGGGGCTTCGACACTGAAGTTGCCATGTTCGTTGGATATAGAACCTCCGACGAAAGAACTGTCCTTGGCCCAAAAAAGTTGGATGGTCGCTTGTGCCAGTGGTTCTTTTTCACTTGCATCCATAATATGACCGCTGATGGTCAAGGTACTATTACGTTGAGCTGTAACAGATAATGATACAGCACTGATGATAATCAATAGAATGTAGCGCATTAATAGCTGATAGATTAAAAAGTATCCATGGGATAACGGACCTCCCATTTACGACGGAAATTGTCCATCAATTGCATGATATATAAAGTCTCCTCATGGGGCATCTCAAGGGGCTCAAGACGTCCGCTGGCAATGGCTTCCTGACAGGCAAGAAATTGGTATTCATAACCTGTGATTTGCTCTGGCACATGAATATCTTCCACCCATTCACGGTCATGGGTGTTGACAGTGATTTTTTGAGGATTGTTGATGTTATCTATGATAAGATTGCCATCTGTGCCGGCAATGACGCCTATGTTATCTCCCACACATGATGCGCTCGACTGAAGGTTGCATAATATTCCATTGGCTAAGATGAGCGTCATGGCATTGGTCAAATCCATGCCTGTGGCGCTCTTTACACAGTGACCATCTACGCTAATGATATCTGAATCAAAAAACATTCTTACGAAATTAAGCGCATATACACCCAGATCAAGTAAAGCGCCTCCACACAAGTCGGGACGCATGATACGTGGCTTATCACCCATGGAGTAACCTAAAGTAGCTGTAACGAGACGAGGGGTGCCGATACGGCCGCTTGATAGTAAATCCCGTACAATCTTGACTGCTGGCTGATAACGTGTCCATATTGCCTCAGCAAGGAAAACCTTACGAGAATGGGAAAGATCAATAATTTCCTTACTTTGAGGATAGTTGGCCATGAATGCTTTTTCCACAAGACAGGGCTTATCGGCCAATAAGGCTTCACGTGTCACGTCAAAATGATGGGAATGTGGTGTGGCTACATAGACTAGATCAACATTGGGGTCTGCTATCAAGGAAGAATATGAGCCATATGCCTTTTCAACATTCCATACTGATGCAAAAGCTTGTGCTTTATCCAGCGAACGTGAGGCTATGGCATACAGTTTTATTGAGGACACACCACGGCTTGTTAGACCATTAAGCGTGATAGCTGCTTTTTCTGCTATCCATCCAGTGCCTATGATTCCGACACGCATGACAAAATCTTTCATTTTTTATCTTTACACATTATTATATAATATGTGATAGCACTACAAATGTAGTAGTTGGTTTTTAGCGGCTTCTTGTGCTTCAATCACTCGATCACACCAGCTATCAAACTCTGCGTCTTCGATCTGTTCCTCTGGATGATGGAGAATGTAATCTATGCAACGCCCAACACCAATATCAAAACGCGTCGTTGCACAATAATTGGGAACTAATTTCTTCAGTTTGGAACAATCAAAAACAACAGAAGCTGATTTATCTCCGATAAGATTGCCTGTTAAGTCATAGTCTTTTGGCGCAACAGAAGCAAGGAAGTCGGATGCTACATAATAGGGGCGATAGGTCACATGTAATGCATTGGCAATACTCTCATATATCTGATTCCATGTGAGTGATTCGTCAGACATAATCTGAAATGTCTCACCAATAGCTTTGGGATGACCGAGAAGACCTATGAAACCTTGGGCAAAATCTTCGTTCCATGTCAATGTCCATAATGAACTTCCGTCACCATGAACTAATATGTGCTTGCCTTCCATCATCCGTTTTAATACTTGCCAACTACCATTCTTTCCGTGTAAACCTACGGGTACACTTCTTTCACAATAGGTATGACTCGGTCGGACAATAGTGACGGGAAAACCATTGTTACGGTAACTATGTAAGAGCAATTCTTCACATGCAATCTTATTTCGGGAATATTCCCAATAAGGATTACAAAGGGTCGTTCCTTCATTAATCAGATAATGGCGGTTGGGCTTATGGTAAGCAGAAGCCGAACTGATATAAACATATTGTTTGGTTCGACCTGTGAATAATCGAATGTCGCGCTCCACTTGGGATGGCAAAAAACCAATAAACTCACATACAACATCAAATTGCATGTCGCCTAATAGACGTCTTACTTTTTCCTCGTCGTTAATGTCTGCACATAATTGATTTACATGAACAGAAGCTTGGTTTTGCCTTGTTCCACGATTCAACTGCCACAAATGATGACCATTTGCAACCAATTGTCTGGTAATGGCGCTGCTGATTGTGCCAGTACCACCTATTATTAAAATATTCATAGTATATTTAATTAGATATAATTACTTTACCTTTTTTCCTGGATAATGTTTTAGGCAATCGAAAAAGGTTTGATATACCT
>CADCQC010000183.1 GCA_902803455.1 uncultured Prevotellaceae bacterium | reverse complement strand
TTTTTTTAACGAAACCATCACATTTCTACTCGCGATACATTAAATTAAAAATATGAAAATACCCTTTTCTCCCCCTTATATTGATGAAAGTGTAATCAATGAGGTCAACGATTCACTCCGTTCGGGATGGATCACCACCGGTCCTAAAGTGAGGGCACTTGAAAATGAGATCAAACAACTGACAGGTTCACAAGCCGTCTTAGGCGTAAACTCCTGGACTTCAGGAGCCATCTTGATGCTCCGATGGCTGGGGGTGGGGGCGGAAGACGAGGTGATTATCCCCGCCTATACCTATTGCGCCACCGCTATGGCGGTGATGTGGGCTGGCGCAAAGGTGGTAATGGTGGATTCCGGCGAGGACTTCAACATCTCTGTCGATGCGATCCGCAAAGCCATCACTCCCCACACCAAGGCCATCCTCCCTGTAGACATAGCTGGATATCCCTGTGATTACAACGCCATCATGTCATTGGTGCAGGAGCCGGAGATCAAAGCCATGTTTCAGCCGACCTCAGCTGTCCAAGCCCAACTCGGTCGCATTCTCGTGCTGAATGATTCTGCTCACTCTTTAGGTGCCAAGTATCATGGAGAGCGCAGCGGCAAACAGACCGACATCACCATATTCTCTCTTCACGCCGTCAAGAACATCACCACGGCAGAGGGTGGCGCCATCTGTTTCAACATGCCCGAGCCTTTTGACAACGAGCAGCTCTTCAAGGACATGCGTCTGATGACACTCAACTGCCAAACAAAGGATGCCTTTACGAAGAGTCAGGCCGGCGGTTGGCGTTACGACATCGTGGGAAGAGGAATGAAGATCAACATGGCCGACATCAATGCCGCCATTGGACTGGCTCAGATCCGTCAATACGACCGTCTGCTGTCTGAGCGCAAACGTATTTGCATGGCCTACAGCAAGGCCTTCTCCGCTTACGACTGGGCCATCCTGCCTCCGCTGGTTAGAGAAGGGTATGAGACATCCTATCATGTGTACGCCCTGCGTATCAAAGGTTTCAGCGAGGCTCAGCGCGATGCGATGATCAACGAGATCGCAAAGAGTGAAGTGGCTGTCAATGTGCATTTTGTGCCACTTCCACTATTGACATACTACAAACAACTAGGTTACGACATTGCCGACTACCCCAACGCCCACAGACATTATATTCACGAAATATCTCTGCCTGTCTACCCCCAATTGGACGATGAGAAGGTGGCGTTTGTCATCAAGACCGTCATAGCCGCTTACGAGGCTGTATCAAAACAAAACATCTGATGATCCGTTTTTTTGACGTCTTGCTGTCTGGTCTGGGATTGATTTTTCTTTCCCCAGTGTTTCTTATTCTCTATCTGATTATTATCTGCAGCAGCAAAGGTCCTGGACTCTATGCCCAAGAGCGCATCGGACTTCACGGCAAACCTTTCAAGCTCTATAAGTTCCGCACTATGCGTGAAGGTTCCGACAAGGGCCAGCTGATCACGACAAGCGGAGATGAGCGTGTGACGACAGTAGGACGCTTCATCCGTAAGTACAAGTTGGATGAACTCCCACAATTATGGAATGTGATAAAAGGTGAGATGAGTCTGGTGGGCCCCCGCCCCGAAGTGGAGAAATATGTGCGTCTCTACACGCCAGAGCAACGTGTCGTCCTCAACGTGAAACCTGGCATTACGGATTATGCGTCGATAGAATATTCCGACGAGAATGATATTCTCGACCAGGCTACAGATTCTGAAAAGATGTATATAGAGGAAATTATGCCCCAAAAGATTCTGTTTAACCTCCAATACATCAACAACCCTACACTTAAGGAATATTTCAAAATTATCTTCAAGACCATTAAAAAAATTGTCAAGCACTAAATCGTTATATGGAGAAGTCAACCTCATATATTCAATTTCTTAAATTCTGTCTGAACGACAATTTGCCTGTTCCCACATGTATCAAAGACATCAATTGGCATGACCTACTCATCTTCGGTATGAAGCAGGCCATTTCTGGTTTATATGCCCCCACCATTCTGATGAAAGACGGGAAACTGACATCGAAAGAAGATTTCATGGGCAACAAGCCGACAGATGATGATGTGATGGAATGGGTCTTTGAAGACTATCGTCTGAGAAAGATCAACAAGACGATGTTTGAGCGGACAGAAAAGGCATCTGAATGGTTCTTGGAAAACGGTTTCCGTAACTGCATCCTCAAAGGACAGGGCAACGCCATCCTCTATCCAGACCCCATGCTCAGATCATCAGGCGACATTGACATTTGGCTGGAGGGTGGTCAAGAGAAAATCCTCTCCTTCACTAAAAAATACTACGACAAGGAATATAACCGTTTGCATGTAGACTTCCCCATGTTCAGGGATGCTTCTGTGGAAGTGCATTTCCGCCCGTCGAGCATGATCAATCCATGGATGAACAAAAAAATGTGGAAATATTTTGACGAGGTGGCCGATGAGCAATTCAGCCATAAAGTGACGTCCCCTGACGGGAAATACACTTTTTACATGCCAACTAATTATTTCAACTTGTTTTATCAACTCGACCATATTTTCCGGCATCTAGTCATCGGAGGTGTCGGTTTGCGCCAGATCATCGATTATTACTATCTGCTCCGTAAGCGGGTGGCAGATGGTGCCGATGCTGCTGCCGACAAGGAATTGATCGCAACGCTCAAACGTTTCAAAATGCTCAAGTTTGCCAAAGCAGTGATGTATGTGCTGCATGAGGAATTAGGGCTTGACAAAAAATACCTCTACACCGAACCAAACGAGAAAGAGGGAAAATTCTTGCTTGATGAGATGCTCAAAGCCGGAAACTTCGGCCATTATGAAGAGCGTCTCAAAGAGATAGAGAAAAAAGAGAGCAAACTTTATCGTTTCTTACTTGTACAAAAATTTAATCTGAGACTGCTCAGTCATTATCCCAGTGAAGCGATGTGGATGCCATACTTGTCTTTGAAAGCAGCCTTAAGTCGTAGTGAAAGTATTCACGATCACTGATTTCTCTTTTTACCTTATTTATTGATATTCACAGAAATGGCGTTACACAACAATCATCTCGTTATCATGGCAGGCGGCATAGGAAGCCGTTTCTGGCCAATGAGCACTAGCGACCATCCAAATCAGTTTATTGATGTCCTTGGGGTTGGCCGCACTTTGCTGCAACTCACGCTCGACCGTTTTGAGGGTA
>CADCQC010000182.1 GCA_902803455.1 uncultured Prevotellaceae bacterium | reverse complement strand
GCGTAAAGATCAATATACCAGAGTTTAGAGTCCTTTTGCCTGTCGGTATCTCTTTTTATATTTTCCAGGCGATGGGCTATATGATTGACGTGTATCGGGGCGATATCAAGCCTGAAAAAAACTTTTTTACCTATGCCCTCTTTGTTTCTTTCTTCCCCCAGTTGGTAGCAGGCCCTATAGAACGATCTACCAACTTGTTGCCACAATTCAAAAAGAAACTAATAATCGATTATGACCGTGTGATGGAAGGTATTCGTTTGATGGTCTGGGGCTATTTTATGAAATTGGTATTGGCTGATCGCTGCGCTCTTTTTGTAGACACTGTTTTTAATAATATTGGTTATCACAATGGTGGCTCGTATTTGGTGGCTTCCCTGATATTTCCCTTCCAACTTTATGGTGATTTTGCCGGTTATAGTTACATTGCCATCGGAGCTGCTCGCGTGTTGGGATTCCGTCTGATGGATAATTTCCGCAGGCCATATTTCTTCTCAACATCTATCCAGGAGTATTGGAAGCGCAATCATATATCCCTGACATCATGGTTTATGGATTATGTCTATTACCCCATGGTTGGCAATAGCACTAAACTGTGGTGGTGGTGCTTTGCTATTTTCATCACATTCTTTATTTCCGGTTTTTGGCATGGGGCTGCTTGGACATATGTTGTCTGTTTTTCTATTCATGGCATTTATCTGGTGACATGTATCCTAAAAGACAAACGGCAAAAGAAATTCGAGAAGAAGTATGGCTTGAAGAAAAAGGAATGGTGGCTTTGGATAAATCGCATCTTGACGTTTATCTTGGTGGTGATAACCTTGATCTTTTTCCGGGCCAATACCCTCCAAGATGCGGTGACCGTCATGGTGGGTATCTTCACTAATTTTGGTGCACCTAGGCCAGAATACGCCATTTTCGTTTGCATTGCTATAGCTATGATCGTATTGATTATCAAGGAATTTGCAGACGAATACAAGTGGAAAATCCGTGTGGCGGATTCTCCTTCATGGTTGGTGCGCCATGTCTATCTCATCTTGATGATTTGCTATATCATTTTGTTTGGCGTATTAGGTGGTGACCAATTTATTTATTTCCAGTTTTAAAGTTCAAGAATGATGAAAAAGTTGGTAATAAGCATTTTGTTTATACTTGTTGGTGTTTTTGTTGGAGACCGGTTGGGCGGTATGGTGATGTGGTGGATCAATCAGCATACACATGATACAACAGGACCGAAGATGAAATATATGGTCAATGAAATGAAAGAGGATGTGTTGCTATTGGGAGCATCTAAATGCCAACGTCACTATGTGTCCTCCATCATCAGCGACACACTGGGAATGAGTGTTTACAATGGGGGGATTGATGCAACCAATAATATCTTTGCTCACTACATTAGCCTTAATTACGTATTGACTCATCATACTCCCAAAATTGTATGCTTGGAGCTTTTTTCAAGTGATTATGCGCCGGCACCTCACACCTTTGATGCCGTGTCTTTTTTTGCCCCATATATTGGATTGAGTGAGGGGGCTGATTCTATATTCCGACTGGCTGGCAGTTATTGGAAATATCAGGTATCACATCTATATCGGTATAATTCAAGAGCAGTAACGAATATTTTCGCTCTTCTTGTCAATCGGCTGGAAGGAGAAGACCATGGATACCTTCCCAATCCTAAACCCACCCATTTTGTAGGTGTGTTGCTGCATAGTAGAACCCCGAAGCAAATTGACAAATTGAAATTTAGTTATGTGCGGAAATTCATCACTCTTTGTAAGCAGAAAAATATCAGGTTGATATTCATGGTGTCGCCTACCTACATGAAGGTGGATCCAGACAATTATGCTCCTTTGAAAGAGTTGGCCAAACAAAATAACATTCCATTTTTGGACTATCATACATCAGGTTTGTTTCAAGACCATCCTGAATATTTTGTGGACACTTATCATCTGTGGGATCAGCCAGCTAGAGCCTTCTCGTCCATCTTTGCCAGTGATTTGAAAAGGACCTTGGATTCCTTGTCATTGATAAAGAGCGATACGGCAGACATGAAGAAGATATCTATGCTATCCCACTGATTGTTATTGGGCGAGACTATAACCGAAAGACTAAAAAAGCAATTTCTGAAGAAAAGACCTGCTCTTGTGGGTGGTGTGCTACTTTTTACATCATATAAACCTAATTAAATAAAAATATGATGATTTCCTATTCTAATCTTTAAAGATTTTTGTAACTTTGCACCCGCTAACTCACGCTGTACAGGTTTCTTAGATCACCGAGTGGCAGTAAAGAGGGAGCTCTACATTTGGAAATGCGTTGCTGACGCTTTATTTCTGACTATTCGAAACTTCGCAAACGATAGGGTTGTGCTATCTTCCTTGTCTGTTTGCAATAATGAGTTTGTCGACTCTCGAATGTCGAACAGGTGGAAGCCAGATACCCCGCTATTCTTTTGTAGTAGAACCATTTAATGTTCATATTCTGCATCTGGGCTTCTAGCAGGAAAGATAAAAGAAATAAATATGGAATTGAAGGAATTCATTGACAATTTTGCTCAATTGTTTGAAGACACTGATCCAAGTGAATTTACAGCAGAGACTGAGTTTAAAGAGTTGGAAGAGTGGACTTCCGTCGCCGCTCTCTCCATCATGGCCATGGTTCTTGATAACTATCAGATTTCTTTGACTGCAAACGAGATCAGAAAGTCGAATACAATTCAAGAACTGTATGATCTGGTGAAATCAAAGCAGTAATTATGCATAATCCGTTCTCACTTGATGGAAAAACCGTCCTGGTCACGGGAGCATCTTCTGGCATAGGAAAAGCGACAGCCATCGAATGTTCTAAAATGGGAGCCAAACTTGTCATTACAGGCCGTAATGAAGACCGTCTGGCTCAGACCTTGGGTGAACTTCATGGTGATGGGCATCTGTCCATCGTTGCCGACCTTGATGATGAGACGTCTCTTGAATACCTTGCCGAGCAATGTCCATCGATCAACGGATTGGTCAACAATGCCGGGCATACAATCATGGTGCCGACCTCACTCATTACCCGCGACAGACTCATGCAGGTATTGGAGGTCAACACCGTGGCGCCTATTCTCCTGACCCAAAAACTTTTGAAAAAGAAGAAATTGGGGAAAGGATCCTCCATTGTCATCACTGACTCCATTTCTGGGGTGGTGATAGCATCACCGGGGAATGTGCTGTATTCAACATCAAAGTCCGCCATTAATGGTTTTGTCAAGAATGCCGCATTGGATCTGGCGGGTAGAAACATCAGGGTGAATGCCGTGTGCCCGGGTATGATAGCGACCCATATTCTTGACAACGGCATGGTTTCGGAAGAAGATATAGAGGCAGACTTGAAAAGGTATCCGATGAAGCGATACGGATCACCTGAAGAGGTCGCTTATGCGATCATTTATTTTTTAAGTGACGCCTCGTCGTTTACGACGGGGGCAAGCCTTGTTATCGACGGGGGCTTTACACTTCAATAAAGAACATGAAGACAATTATAGGGAACATAGATATCAAGGCGGTCAACTCCTGGTTGCCGGAGAAAGTCGTGGAACTGAGCGATTTCTCTTCTCTTTATTCTGAAGCGGAGGTGAAGACGATCATCAAGACGACAGGTGTTGAGCGGATTCGGATAGCAGATGACAAGATGACCGCTTCCGACATGTGCTTTAACGCTGCCGAGCATCTGTTTGAACAAGAGCAGTTTGACCGCTCTAAAATAGACGGACTGGTCTTTGTCTCTCAGACGACCGACTGGATCCTTCCAGCAACGTCTATTTCCCTGCAAGACAGATTGGGATTGTCACAAGACACCGTATGCATCGATGTCCATTATGGTTGCTCAGGCTATATCTACGGCTTGTTTCAGGCTGCCACATGGATCGCGTGCGGTGCTTGTGAGAACGTGCTTGTACTTGCAGGTGACACGACCTCAAAAATGATCAACCAGCACGACAAGTCGCTCCGAATGGTGTTTGGTGACTGCGGCACGGCTACGATCGTCAGCAAGGGTGAGCACCGCATGGGATTCCATATTCAGTCGGATGGCAGCGGGTTCGATAAGCTGATCGTTCCGGCTGGCGGGTTTAGACTTCCCGTTAGCGAAGAGACCTCCATCTTGGAATGGGACGCCGACAATAACGGGCGCACAAAAAACGACCTGTTCATGGATGGTTTGGTGATCTTCAACTTTGCCGTCAACAAAGTTCACAAGAACATCAACCTGCTGATCGACGAGATGAATTGGAACAAAGAAGACGTGGGGTTCTACGGGCTTCACCAAGCCAATGACTTCATGGTGAAATATGTGCGGAAAATGTTGAAGGTTGACAAAAGTCTTGTTCCCGTCAACGTGAGGGATTTTGGCAACACAGGCCCCGCGACCTTGCCGTTGCTCCTGTCTGACGTCTGCTCCGGACAGCATCCGTATCATTTGAGTAAATCTATCTTGAGCGGTTTCGGAGTGGGACTGTCGTGGGGTAGCGTGGCTGCTGATTTAAGTAATACGCATTTCTACTCTCCTATCAATAAATAAGGATTATGGAACAAATCATTCTGAATATTATCAATGAGATAAGAGCCGCTAAGGAACTGGCTCCTGTGGAAACGGTCAGTGCAGAAACCAGACTTCGCGAGGATTTAGGCCTGACTTCTTTTGACCTGGCAGAACTGACGGTCAAGATAGAAGACAAGTTTGACATCGACATCTTCGAGGATGGATTGGTGAGCACCGTAGGTGAAATATTTGAAAAATTAGGTGAGTAATGATTTTCTTGTTCGATAGAGGAAAGGCGTATTCGTATGATGATCTATTGAGTTCACTCAATGATGGCTCGACCTACTATCCCTATTATAAGACATCAGATATTTATGCTTTCTTCGTCAATCTGATCAAAGCCATAGCCTCCAGCCGGCCGTTGGTGCTGCTGGATTCAGATACCAACGCCATGGAGATTGACGGTCTCGACGAAAGCAGAATCAACGTGGCAGAAAGCATCCCGCCCTTGTCGTGTGTGAGCATGGATGAGGTGGTGGCTTTGGTTCAGGGCTCCAAGTCGGAGATCAGCATTTTCACTTCAGGCACGACAGGCCAGCCCAAGAAGGTGGTCCATACGGTCTCCACCTTGACACGTTCTGTACGCATTGGTGAGAAATACCGGGACCAGATATGGGCTTTTGCCTACAATCCCACACATATGGCGGGTCTGCAGGTGTTTTTCCAGGCTTTTGAGAATCAGAATACGCTGGTCAACGTGTTCAATCAGCCTCGGGAATATGTCTATCAGCAAATACAGGACAGGGCGATCACCCATATCTCTGCCACACCTACGTTTTACCGACTGTTGCTTCCCTATGAGAAAGCCTACGAAAAGGTGATCCGCGTGACGTTGGGTGGGGAAAAGTCTGACCAGCATCTATATGATTCTATCAAAAAGATCTTTCCCAATGCGAAAATCAACAATGTCTATGCTTCCACCGAGGCCGGAACGCTGTTTGCTGCAAAAGGCGACTGCTTCCAGTTACCCCAGAGCATGAAGGACAAATTCAAGGTGATAGATGGCGAGTTGCTGATACACAGGTCTTTGCTGGGTAGTTCAAGCGGTTTTCAGTTCACGGACGATTTCTACCACTCTGGAGACCTGATAGAGTGGGTGGATGAGTCTGCCGGACTTTTCCGTTTCAAGAGCCGTAAGAATGAGTTGATCAATGTCGGCGGCTATAAGGTCAACCCCGACGAGGTGGAAACGGCCATCATGGATATGGAAGGCGTTCAGCAGGCCATGGTTTATGGAAAGGCCAATTCTATTCTTGGCAATGTCCTTTGTGCGGATGTTGTCCTTGAGCCGGATTCAGAACTGAAAGAGCTGGATATCAGGAAACATCTCGGATCCCAGCTTCAAGATTACAAGATACCCCGAAGGATAAAATTTGCGGAAAAGATAACGTTAACAAGAACAGGTAAGAAGAAAAGATCATGAGTAAAAACATATTGGTGACGGGCTGCTCACGTGGTGTAGGCCTGGAGATCTGCAGGGTGCTGCTCAGGGAAGGTAATACGGTGTATGGCGTGGCCCGCACGCATACAGAGGAGTTTGAGGCCTTGGAGAAGGAGTTTGCCGGCCGTGTGTTTTTCAAAAGTGTCGACCTGGCTGATTCAGAGGGGGCGCGAAAGAGCATCTTCAGGTCTTTTGTCACCAACGAGATTGTCTTGCATGGATTTGTCAACAATGCTGCTGTCGCCTATGACGACATCGTGACAAACTTGAACCTGAAACGGCTCAAGGATATGTACGATGTTAACGTGTTCACCCCGATGATGCTGACGAAATATGCCATCCGCAACATGATTCTTCACAAGACGAAAGGATCCATCGTGCATATCTCATCCATCAGTGTCCATACAGGCTATAAAGGATTGGCCATGTATGCATCCAGCAAAGGAGCCTTGGAGGCCTTCTCCAAGGATACGGCCAGGGAGTGGGGTGTGCTGGGCATCCGCTCAAATTGCGTTGTTCCGGGCTTCATGGAAACGGCCATGAGCGCCAGTCTGACGGAAGAGCAGAGAGGCAAGATCTATGCTCGCACTTCATTGAAAGCGGCCACCAGCAAGGAATCTGTTGCTGAGATGGTGGCCTTTCTCTTGTCTGACAAGGCTGAGTCGGTGACAGCGCAGAGCATTCACGTGGATAACGGAACGATATAATCATAGTGTAAGAAAATCATGTTGTTCAATTCATTAGCATTCTTATTGTTCTTTCCTCTTGTGTGCATTGTTTATTTCACTTTGCCCACAATAAAATTAAGAAATTGGTTCCTGCTGGCGGCCAGTTACTATTTTTATATGAACTGGCGACCGGTTTATGCACTTCTCTTGCTGGCAAGTACGGGCATCACCTATTTAGCGGCATTGGGAGGGGCAAAGTATGACAAGCATAAGACTCTATTTTTGACGCTTGGTATCGTATTCAACTTACTGATCCTTTTTTTCTTCAAATATTTCAATTTCGCAGCCGAGAATGTCACGGCATTAATGGCATTCCTTGGCGTAAAGATCAATATACCAGAGTTTAGAGTCCTTTTGCCTGTGGGCATCTCTTTCTATATTTTCCAGGCGATGGGTTACATGATCGATGTCCATCGGGGAGATGTAAAACCGGAAAAGGATTTCTTTACCTATGCCCTCTTTGTTTCTTTTTTCCCTCAATTGGTGGCGGGACCTATCGAGCGTTCTACCAACTTGTTGCCGCAATTTAAGCAAAAGCATCATTTCGACTATGATCGCGTGATGGCTGGTGTGAGTTTGATGGTGTGGGGCTATTTTATGAAGTTGGGGTTGGCAGACCGCTGTGGTCTGTATGTGGATGCCATATATAATAACATCAATCAACATAATGGTGGTTCTTATCTTTTGGCCTCGTTGATCTTTCCTTTCCAACTATATGGTGATTTCGCCGGATATAGTTTTATTGCCATAGGCTGCTCAAAGGTGTTGGGCTTCAAGTTGATGGAGAATTTCCGTAGGCCATATTTCTTCTCAACATCTATCCAGGAGTATTGGAAACGAAATCATATTTCACTGACCTCATGGTTTATGGATTATATCTATTATCCCATGGTCGGCAAGAGCACAAAGCTATGGTGGTGGTGTTTCGCTATTTTCGTCACCTTCTTTATTTCCGGTTTCTGGCATGGGGCAGCTTGGACTTATGTCGTCTGTTTTTCTATTCATGGCATCTATCTCGTGGTCTGTATTTTGAAAGACAAGCGGCAGAGGAAATTTGAGAAAAAATATGGATTGAGGAAAAAGGAATGGTGGCTCTGGTGTAATAGGGTCGTTACTTTTTTATTGGTCGTGATCACTTTGGTCTTTTTCCGAGCCCATACGTTGGAAGATGCGATAACAGTACTAAAAGGCATTTTTGTTAATCCAGGTGCTCCTTATCCTGAATATGCCAACTTCATCGCCATTGGTCTGGCAGTGATCGTGCTGATGATCAAGGAATTCTCAGAGGAATATCAATGGAAATTCAGCTTGTCTGAATCACGCTCCTGGTTGGTCCGTGATATGTATTTGGTTTTCATGATAGCCTATATTGTTCTTTTTGGCGTATTGAGTGGTGACCAGTTTATCTATTTCCAGTTTTAAAGTACAGAGATAATGAAGAAGTTTTTCATCAGCATACTTTTCATCTTTGTTAGTCTTTTTATCGTTGACCGTGTGGGTGGGGCAATCATGTGGTGGATCAATCAGCATACACATGATGTTTCCGGACCAAAAATCAAATATTTGGTCAACGATGTGCACGAGGATGTGTTATTGATGGGCACCTCACGTTGCAATAGTCATTATGTACCATCTATTATCAGTGACACACTTGGCATGAGTGTTTACAATGGAGGCATTGACGCAAGCGATAACATTTATTCTCATTATATCATCTTCAATCATATCTTGGCTGTACACCACCCAAAGGTGTTATGCCTTGAAGTGCAGCCCAGTGATTTTATCAGACAGCCAGATCCTTTCAGATGCATTACCTTTTTTGCACCATATATAGGAAAAAATGAACGGGCGGATTCCATTTTCCGTTTAGCAGGCAAATATTGGCCTTATCGCATATCACACCTTTATCGTTATAACGCAAAAGCGGTTTCAAATATCGCAGGACTTGCCATCAACCGCCATTCAGGTGGTGACCATGGGTATATTCCTGACCCTAAGCCTACTAAATTTCCAGGTAAGTTGTATTCTTACAGTACACCCACACATATAGACAGCCTGAAGATAGATTATTTACAACGATTCATCTCTCTTTGCAAACAAAACAATATACAATTGACTTTTACGATCTCTCCTTCTTACAAGAAAGTGGAATCAGATTGCTACGATGTTCTGAAAACGATAGCCATAGACCACCATATTCCCTTCTTAGATTACCATACAAAGGGATTATTTCTCGATCATCCTGAATATTTTCATGACAAGGATCATTTGTGGGATAAAGGGGCCAGACTTTATTCTGCTATCTTTGCACATGACTTGAAAAATGTATTGGATAGCCTGAATTAACCCTGCAGGTTCATTTTTTTTACAGAAATTGAATGGCATGACGAGGATTGGGAGGATATTCGGTATGTAACAAGAAAGGCAGGGACAAGAGTATTCCCCGCCTTTTTCAGGTATGTCTCACACCTTTTGTTGATGATAGCAAGAGACTATTGGGCAGTATGTGATTTCAGACTCTTATTGATTTTCCTGAAGTCGCTCAGTGCTTTCCAGCCTATCTTGCAGATTCGTTTCATGTTGATGGAGTTGACGCCACCCTGGCGTGGACGGAAAGTGATGGGATACCAGGCCAGTTTCTCTTTCCATTTCACTGCAATCGCTGATACAGCCACATTGGCAAGTCCATAGTCATGAGGGATGACATCCGGGATGCGTTGCAGACGGTCGGTTTTCATCAGGCGGAAGGGAGTGTTGGCATCCTTCACCCATACGCCAAACATCAGCCATACAATCAACCGGAGAGTCTTGGTCACAAAGACACGGCTGCTGCCGTCCTGACGGCCACCGCGGGTGCCGATTTGGAAATCATAGCGGTCTCTGTTTTCCCACATCTGCCAGAATTCGTCGGGGAGTGTCTGGCCGTCGCTATCGGTCTGAAAGACAAAGTTTGCTCCTTCATTGATCGCATAACGGTAAAGATATAGGACGGTGGCTCCATGACCGGAGTTGGCTTTGTCAAGAGGCACTAAATGCGAGTATTTGGCTTGAAGTTGCGTCAGAATCTCAAAGGTGTTGTCCTTGCTCCCGTCGTTGGCTATGACCACCTTGCATTCATGACCTGCGGCACAGATACGTTCAGCAACAGGATGCCACATGCGTATCACTTCTTCAACATTGGCCGACTCATTGTAGGCTGGCATCACAATAAATATCTTATCCATGGCTGTGTTTTTTGAAGGTGATGTATTTGTTTAAGAAAAATTGCAAAAGTGCTGACACGACAATCGTGATGATTTTCGACAGGCGATGGTCAAGTCCGGAAAGGTCGGTCAGGATATAGATAAGCAGTTCGCTGACAGCAAGTCCTGTCAGGCCGACAATATAGAAAATCTTCAGACGGTAGGAGGTCTTGTCCTTGACCTTGAAATTGTACTGACGGTTGAGAAAAAAACTGCAAAAGATGCCGCAATGCACACTGATCACATTGGCTGCCAGATAGGGGATTACCATGCTCAACAGCGTATAGATAATAAAATCAAGTGTGGCACAGGATCCGCCGATAATACCGTATAGTATCAACTCGCGGAATTGATGGTATAGTTGTATAAGCGTTTTAATCATGTGAATCAAACTGATATAGGCCTCGAACTAACGTTTTGCATTCTCCCTTTTTGCTTAACTGATCAAGAGTATACAGATAAGAATCGTAAAGAGTGAGGACATGCAATGGATGATGATCTTTGATGATATTGTTGAGAACCGAAGAGGTCACTTTTTTAATATCTTTTTCGTTATGGTCAGAACCTAAAAAGAAAGTCTTCACCACCTTGTTGTTTTTTTGTAGGGTTGTGGTCATGACATTTTTTTCTTTTAAGGTGTAACCCTCTTCCAATAAGTGAGGCTGGTAGAGCATCATGTCATCCCATTCGAATGTTAATAGATATAGGGTGTCGGGATCTTCTTTTTTGAGGCATTCACAGATGTTGAACACATCATTCTGCTTTCTTACTTTGATCCTATGGATATAGTCGGAATAGAACAGTCCACCCGACAAAAGCATGTATTCATCGGCAGTGACGAAAGCCAAGCTTGTACCAATGCCAATCTCAGGATAGTAGGGGGCACTGCTGGAATGGAAAAGGGGGATATTGAAACCTTGTCGGGAAAAAGAGGTGTCAAGGTTTCTCCAGGGCTTGTCAGGAAAATCGAAACGGATAGAGACGATATAGTAAAGAATAAGCCCTGTCAACATAGCATATTTGGCCCATCGATGTTGGCGGCACCATGTCCGCAGGTGATCGAGTGTAGTAACGGTCATCACAGCGGCGAAAGGCAGAATGTAGAGATAGTGCTTAGCTGCTCCGCCATTATACCTGTAGATGTAATGCAACAGCAACATCGGCACGACTAAGGCCAGGACAAGTTTCCAGGAACCTCTCTTCAGCAGCAGATAGCATCCTTTCGGAATAAGAATGAGATTCACTACGTTGTAAAAAGACATGGCAGCCACAAACGGTATCATCTTGTTGGCTATCGCATCAATCTCACCTGCTTTGCCCACTACATAGAAAGGATTGGCTTGGAAAAGCCAGTAGACCAATGCCAAAAAGGCAATAATTACGAATGCTGCTGCAGAAGAGAGCCCCACACTTCTCCAAAACGGTTTTCCTTTGTAAAGAAAGAGAAAGAAGATGACGGGATAAATGATGATAATATCGATGCGGAAAACAGGGGCTATGCACATCAACAGCAGCCATTTCCAGTTGCTCGACCCATTGATAATCAGCAACATCGCCCAAACCATAAGCGTCATTGGCAGGATGGCGGAGTTGGGATACATGGCGATAGCATAGCATTCCGGATAAAGCATGACTCCCAGCAGCGTGATGTCCCTGGCTACATTAGTGAGACGATGCACCAGTTCCACACAAAGGGGGATGAAAATGAAGGTACACAATGCCGTAAAAATGGAGTAAAGGGCATTGGTGGTGAGAAAAGGAAACACGTATTTTAAAACGGCCAGCAAGTAGACCATGATGGGCTGCATGTTGTACTGGTAAGCCATGAGTGGTGGAAGCCTAAAACCTTGATTGAACAGGACTGTGCCGCCTGCAATGATATTTTGAGAGTCACCTTCATAGTTATATAATGGGAAAATACCCCATAACATCCAAACATATAACAAGCAAAGGATAATGATATATCGCTTGTCAGAACAAGAAAGAATCCCCCAGTGGCATATTGACTTCGTTTGTAGCTTTGTCATCTCTAATGATATATAATTAAGTTGCAAAAATAGCGATTTCTGCGTGATTGTGCAAGTTTTGACTTGAGAAAATAGTGAGACGAATGAATTACAGGATTGTGGAATTCACCATCATTTTTGTAAACATTTCAAATTCAGTAAATTTATCTTTTTTGAAAGTCAATGATACGTTGGTCGATAATGACACCACCTTTGATGATCAGCGATTCCTCTAATTCTCCTTCCAAATGTCCTTCTATCAAAGAGTCGACATATTTTGAGCATATGCTGCTGAGGTTGGAGGAGATGGTCTTGTAAAAAATGGATGGAGTATGGTCTACCACATAATGGGCAATGCCGTCAATATAATAGATGGGAT
>CADCQC010000181.1 GCA_902803455.1 uncultured Prevotellaceae bacterium | reverse complement strand
TCTTTGCCGGTGGTCACCACTATGGTCCGGAACCCTGGTACAACCCACCAGGAGTGAGAGCTGACTGGACACCACCTTATTATCACCGTGCCGACTCCATCGGACTGGGATTTGACCGCACGACGAAAGGGACGGCCAACGCCCGGCAGTATCCTGATGAACTCTTCCGCCTCTACAACAACATCAGCACCTGTCCTGAGAACGTGCTGACATGGTTCCATCATGTGCCTTGGGATTACCGCATGAAGAGCGGACGCACCTTCTAGGATGAGCTGTGCCACAAATATGACGACGGCGTCAGACAGACACGGCATTTCCTGGCCGTATGGGATGCCATGAAACCATACGTGGACAACCGGCGCTTCGACGAGGTGCAGCGCAAACTCCGCATTCAGACGCGCGACGCTGAGTGGTGGCGCGATGCCTGTCTGCTCTATTTCCAGACATTCTCACACAGACCGATCCCGCAGGATATGGAACATCCTGTTCACAACCTCGACGAGATGATGAAGTTCAGGATCAACATCACTATGTATGAGAATCCTGTCTGCGGATACAACAAGTAAATAGTGACTGTTATTGACGGATCAGTTGGCTGACGGCCTCACGCCATCCGGCATAGGCGGCCGACGGGTCATGGTCAGGATCGGGGGAGATGCGGCGGGTGATGACTTTCAGCCTGCTCACCTCCTCCGCATTCGTCCATAGACCACGGGCAAAACCATTGATGACGGCTGCTCCAAGGGCGGAGGCGTCTTCTACCTTGGTGCAGATGATGTCGGTGCCCAGCAGGTCGGCCTGCAGTTGCATGAGAAAGGCATTGCGGGTGGGACCGCCATCAGCGTTGATCTCGCACAGACGGGTATCCGTCCCGGCAAGCATGGCATCCACCAGATCCTTGATCTGATAGGCGATGGATTCCAGGGCTGCCCTGACAAGATGGGCTCGGCTGGTGTTGAAGGTCATGCCGAAAATGGCGCCCTTGATGCCCGACTGCCACCAGGGGGCGCCGAGTCCGGAGAAGGCGGGGATAAGATAAACACCGCCATTGTCTTCCACGGAGGTGGCAAGTGCTTCGGCTTCTGCCGGATGGTCGATCAGATGAATCTGGTCGGCGAGCCATTTCAGCGTGGCTCCCGTACTGTAGATATTGCCTTCAAACGCATAATAGGTGGTGCCTGAGTAGGAGAAACCGATGGAGGTCACCAGACCTGGGGGAGGGGTCTGGGGCTTTGTGCCGATGTTGATCATCACGCTGGATCCCGTGCCGTAGGTCACCTTGCCGGTGCCTTCCGAAAAACACATCTGACCGGCCAGTGCGCCATGTGAGTCGCCCAGCACGCCGGCAATCTGTATGGGCGCAGGGAAAAGTCCTTCGACGGTCGTCTCACCATAGAGTGCGTAGCAGGGATACACGTCTGGCAAAAGACTCATGGGGATATCAAACGCTTCGGCCAATGACTGGTCCCACTCGAGACGGTGGATATTGAAGAGCATGGTGCGCGAGGCATTGGTGTAGTCGGTGGCAAACACCTGTCCATGGGTGAGCTTCCAGACCAGCCAGCAGTCGATGGTGCCTGCAAGCAACTCGCCTTTCTCGGCTCTCTCCCGGCATCCTTCCACGTTGTCGAGGATCCAACGGATCTTACTGGCACAGAAGTTGGGGTCGATCTTCAGTCCGCTGTGCTCCTGCACCAGCGGATCCAGTCCCTGACGGCGCCAGAGGTCACAGAGTTGGGTGCCTCGGGTATCCTGCCAGACAAGGGCATGGCAGACGGGAATTCCCGTCGCCTTGTCCCATATCACGACGGTCTCGCGCTGATTGGTGATGGCGATGGACCATACACCGTCGGTGAGAGACTGCTGACTGGTGAGTTGGCAGATGGCTTTCACCGTATTCTGATAGATCTCTTCGGCATCATGCTCCACCCATCCTGTCTTGGGATAGTATTGCTGGTGGGCAACAGATGCCTGGGCCAACTGCTGGCAATGGTTGTCGAAGAGCAGGGCTTTCGTGGCCGAGGTGCTCTGGTCTATGGCGATGATATATTGATTCATGGTCTATGGGATATGGGTCATTGTTTCATCAGTTCGCATGCTGCCGCATAGATTCCCTGGTAGTCGAAACCGTAGTGGTGGAACACTTCAAGAGGACTGGCGTGGATGACATTTTCATCGGGTATGCCGAGTATTTTCATTCTCACAGGACATTCCTGGGCGGTGATCTCTGCCACGATCGATCCCAGACCGCCATAGATGCTGTGCTCTTCAGCGGTGATGATGCGGCCTGTCTCACGGGCGGCTTTTACCACGGCTTCACGGTCGAAGGGTTTCAGTGAATGCATGTCGAGCACACGGGCATGGATGCCTTGTTCCTTCAACATGTGGCTGGCTTCGAGACAGTGGTAGACGGTCTCGCCCGTGCCGATGAGGGTCAGGTCGTTGCCGTCTGCCAACAGGGTGGCCTTGCCCAATTCAAAATCAAACTGGTCGTCATCGTAGACATCGGGAACGGCATTGCGGCCCACACGGATGTAGGCGGGCTTCGGATGGTTCACCATCTTCTCAACCAGTTTGCGTGTCTGGCGCACGTCGCAGGGCAGGTAGACCTCCATGCCGGGGAAGGTGCGCAGCACGGCGATATCGTGCAACGAGTGGTGGGTGGCGCCGAGTTGGCTGTAGGCCACGCCTCCGCTGACTCCGCAGATCTTTACGGGCATCTGCGAATAGGCCATATCGACCTTCACCTGTTCGAGACTTCTGGCCACATAGAAACAGGCGGGGCCGAAGATGAATACTTTCTTGCCTGTGGAGGCGAGTCCGGCAGAGATGCCCACGGCATTCTGCTCTGCGATGCCTACCTCGACAAACTGGCCGGGCAGGGTCTTGCCGAAGTCGGTCAGGGTGGCGGAGCCGCTGGCATCGGATGTCACGGCGATAATGTCTTGATCGTGCTGGGCCAGTTCCAGGAGTGTGTCGGTGAAACTCTTGCGGCAGGGTATTTTGTTGGGTGCTTTCATCGTCTTCTTCATGCTTTCGTTTCTGCTATTCTCTCTTCTATCTCGCTACAGGCCTGGCGGTACTGCTCGGCTGTGGGTACGCCGTGATGCCACTTGGCCACATTCTCCATGAACGAGACCCCGTGACCCTTGGTGGTGTGGGAGATAATCAGATGGGGCTTGCCGCAACTGAAATCTGTGCTGTCGAACGTACGGACAATATCGTCGATGCTGTCGCCGTCCATCTCGCGCACATCCCAGCCAAAGGCTTCCCAACGCTCACGAATACTCTCCAGGGGCATCACGTCTTCCGTGGAACCGGAGATCTGCAGACCGTTGCGGTCGATGATGGCGACGAGGTGGTCAAGGTGATATTTGTTGGCGGCCATCGCTGCCTCGTAGATGCTGCCTTCGGCTTGCTCACCGTCGCCCATCACCACAAAGGTCTTCCATGATGCCTCCGACATCTTGGCGCCCAGGGCCATGCCCACGCCGACACTCAGACCATGTCCCAGCGCGCCGGAGTTGATCTCCACACCTGGAATCTCCACAGTCGGATGACCACCCAGCAGGGCATTGTATTTGCCATAATCCAGAAGCCAACTCTCAGGAAAGAAACCTTTGTCGGAGAGCACGACGTAGAGTGCCTCGGCACAGTGGCCTTTTGACAGCACAAAGCGGTCGCGCCCAACCATCTTGGGCTCCTGTGGGTTGATGTTCAGCGTGTGGTTGTAAAGCACGGTCAGCACGTTCAAAACCGAGAGGTCGCCACCTGTGTGGCCTGTGTGACCGTCATAAATCAATCGGATAAGCCTCAGCCGCAACGCTTCCTGCTTATCTTTCAGTTCTTGTAGATTCATCATTTTGTAGTTTGTTTGATATCGTTTGTCGTATCTGTGATACGTGGTCGTTCAAGGAACGGTGATCTCGGCCGAACCGAAACAGCGGTGATGTTCCTGATCATACACGACGCAGAACTGTCCTGGAGCTACTCCTTGGATCATCTCGTCGGCATGCACCATAAACCCGCCATCGGGGAGGGGCTCAAGCAGCGCCTTGTGGAATTCTGGGGTGTGGCGGATCTTGAAGGTCACTTCGCGAAGCGGCACTTCCTCGGTGAGATAATGGAAATGGCTGATGGCAAAATCTTTCTTGTAGGCGGTCAGAGGCTCATAGCCCTTGCTCACATAGAGCACGTTGTGTTCGATGTCTTTGCGCACCACATACCACGGACCGCCGCTGAATCCAAGGCCATGGCGCTGGCCGATGGTATGAAACCACAGGCCTTTGTGGCGGCCGATATGTTGCCCTGTCTCCAACTCGATCACGTCGCCTGGGTTCTCACCTAGGTAGCGGCGGATGTAGTCGTTATAGTTGATCTTCCCGAGAAAACAGATGCCCTGGGAGTCCTTGCGGCGGGCATTGATGAGGTGCTCGCGCTCGGCGATCATCCTCACCTCGTCCTTCATGAGATGTCCGATGGGGAAAAGGGCTTTCCGCAATTGCCAGTTCTCAATCTGGGCGAGGAAGTCGGTCTGGTCTTTCACCGGATCAGGACTGGTAACGAGCCATTTCTTGCCGTCGATGATCTCGGTCCGGGCATAGTGTCCGGTGGCGATCAGGTCATATCGGTAGCCGGCCTTCACGTCGAAGGCGCCAAACTTGATGAGGCGGTTGCACATCACATCGGGATTGGGGGTGCGGCCTGACTTCACCTTTTCCATGGTGTAGCGGGTCACCTCATTCCAATATTCCTTGTGGCAGTCGACCACCTCCAGATGGCAACCATATTTGGAGGCTACGGCAGTGGCCATCTCCAGGTCTTCCTCGGAAGAACAGTCCCATTCCTCATCTTCCTCAGGACCGATCTTGATGTAAAAACAGTCGGGGTGCAGGCCCTGACGGCAGAGTTCGTGGAGCACCACGCTGCTGTCTACGCCTCCTGAGAGGAGAAGGGCGATCTTCTTGTCGTTGAGGTTTTCTGTCATGGGTTATCTGGTGGAGGTGGAAATGAGTGATGGTTATTCCTCGGTAATGATGGTTATTCCTCGCTTTGGCCAATGGTTCTGTGATAGTCGATCAGCAGGATGGTCTCATTGGCTTCCAGGAAGGTCTTGATATTCTCACCTTTGACCGTCTGGTTGAGACCTTTGCGGGCTTCACGTTTGGCGCTGGTCGTCTTGGTGTAGTATTCCGCACTGTAATCACATTCGAGCAGATAATTCCTCTTTATGTCGTAGGTGGGGATCGCCGGTCTTTTCTTGGCAGTGACGGTGAGTCTCACTTGGCTGCGCCTCTCTCCGTCGACCTTGTCTTTCTTCTCCCACGACATATTCTGGATGTCCTCTGTGATTTCTGTGCCGTCTAGAAGGGTATAAACAGCGGTCACGTTGTAGAAATTCATCAGATCCTCACTCAGGGCTATCTTGTAGATGATACTGGTATAGTCGGGACGCTCCATCACGCCGTCATCGTCATCGCCACAGGAGGATGGCACGACGGTCATCAGCATGAGGAGTGATAGGAGAGTGAATGAGTGGATGATTCTTTTCATGATTGACGGATTTGGTGGGCAGTAGCAAGCAGTTCTTCCCATTGGTCGCGGAAATGGGTCATACGTCTGAATAAGATGTTGGCGCCCTCACAGAGCAGGTCCTCGTCTTTCAACGGACCTGTGTTGACGGCTACCGTGAAGATGCCGGCGGCAACAGCGGCTCTCACACCGAGAGGAGCATTCTCCACGACGATGGCCTCATGGGGCTGCACGCCACATTTGCTGAGACCTTTGAGGTATGGGGCAGGATTGGGCTTACCGATGGTCACGTCGTTGGCTGTCACCATCCGCTCGCGGAACACCAGCCCGGGAAACTCTGCCTCAAGATGGTTGAGGAGCGACAGTTGACCGCTGCCGGTCACCACGCCGATGAGCAGACCGTCGGCCACGATTTTGTGCATGAGGTCTTCCACGCCCTCCATCTTGTCCACATGCCCTTGGTCTGCGAAATATTGCGATTTCACGGCATACCATTCCTTCGAGGTCTCATCGGAAATGTCCTTGCCGGTCTCGCGGATGGCAATTTGGTGGATGGTCTCCACACCTCGCATGCCCTCATGCCTGTAGGCATCCTCGATGGTCATGTTGATGCCTCTCTCGTGCATCATCTTCACCCAGGCATTGGCATGATGGGACATGGAGTCGTAGAGCACACCGTCCATGTCGAAGAGCACGGCTTTGGGAGAGAAGGCTCTCCCGCTGCCGTGCTTTTCATTGTATTTTCTGATAGATGTTTCGAAATTCATGGGTTGGGTTATCCTTCTTTGGCCAACCTCTCCTTGATGGCTTTGCTGTCGGCCTCATAACCGGGCTTGTCGAGAAGGGCAAACATATTTTTCTTGTATGCCTCTACGCCTGGTTGGTTGAATGGATTGACGCCCAGCACGTTGCCGCTGATGCCGCAGGCAATCTCGAAGAAGTAGATGAGCTGGCCGATGTAATATTCATTGAGTTCGGGCACGGAGATGCGGATGTTGGGCACTCCTCCGTCGACGTGGGCAAGGCGTGTGCCGAGCTCAGCCATCTTGTTCACCTCGTCCACCCGCTTGCCTGCGAGGAAGTTGAGGCCGTCGAGGTTCTCCTCATCTTCGGGGAAGAGGAGTTTGCGGTTGGGTTGCTCGATGCTGATGACCGTCTCGAAGATGCTGCGCTCACCGGCCTGGATCCATTGTCCCATGGAGTGGAGGTCGGTAGTGAAATCACAGGAAGCGGGGAAGATGCCTTTGCCGTCTTTGCCTTCACTCTCTCCGTAGAGTTGTTTCCACCACTCACTGATGAAGTGGAGTTTGGGCTGGTAGTTGACCATGATCTCAATCTTCTTGCCAGCTTCGCCATAGAGTCCGTTGCGCACGGCGGCGTAGATAGCGGCGGGGTTGTCCTCAAAGGCGACATCCTTGCCACAGGCGGCCTCCATGTCGGCAGCTCCCTTGACGAGTTGGCAGATGTCGAATCCGGCACAGGCGATGGGCAACAGACCCACGGGGGTGAGGACGGAGAAACGGCCGCCTACGTTGTCAGGGATGATGAAACTCTTGTAGCCTTCCTTGTCGGCACAGGTGCGGGCAGCGCCGCGCTTGGCGTCGGTGACGGCGACGATCACTTTCTTGGCTTCTTCCTTACCGCGCTGGGCCTCACATTGCTTCTTGAGCAGACGGAAGGTGAGGGCGGTCTCTGTGGTCGTACCCGACTTGGAGATGTTGATCACACCAAACTTTTTGTCCTTGAGGTATTCGGTGAGTTCAGAGAGATAATCTTCACCGATGTTGTTGCCAGCGAAGAGTATGATGGGATTCTTCTGGTCTTGGATGAGCCAGGCAAAAGAGTTGCCGAGGGCTTCGATGACGGCTCTCGCACCAAGATAACTGCCGCCGATGCCGGCCACCACGACAGCGTCGCAGTTTTCGCGCATCACCTGGGCTGTGGCTTGGATGTCGGCGAGAAATTCAGGGGTGATGCTTGAGGGCAGATGCAACCATCCGAGGAAGTCATTGCCGGGGCAGGTGCCATTCTCCAGAGATTCTTGTGCTGCTTTCACTTGGGGCTCGAGAGCCTTCACTGCGCCATTGCTGAGAAATTGGGCAGCTTTGCTGATGTCTAAACTGATGTTTTTCATTGTTTGTTGAGTTATTTTGATGTCATTTCGCAAAATTACATCTTTTCGGCCGAATGGCAAAGGGTTTGCTGTTTTTTTTCAGAAATACTTGTATCCGGTCAGGATGCTGATACTGATGTCGTAGGGCATCTCCTGACGGCGGTTGTCGATACCCCAAAGGAGATCGATGTCGCCAAGTTGTCCGAAAACATGGTAGATCATGTTCATTTGCTCGATATTGACACCCTTCCCGTTGCTGCAGATGATCATCATGATGACCATCACGAGCAGCGCCTCCGTGTGGGCCACACGGATAGCCTCAAGGGTGTTGCTGATGATGGTGGGGAGTTGTCCGATCTCTCCGCTTACCTTACAACCGTCGATGAAGTCACAGTGCTGACGGAGATTTATAATGTCATCGAGGCTGACGCGCAACAGTCCGTCACTGCAAAGAAAATCTTGCGCGATCATTTGTTCTAATTGATTCTTTTCCATCTTTATACTTTTTTGTTTCAACTGATTCTTTCTCATTGTGACCTGTTATCCTTATGATTTATGCAGATCTTTTTGTTCTCTTGAGAAATAGAGTGAAAAAAAGATGGATATATAGTGAAAAACGCAAAAAAAATGTATTTTTTTACTGGTCGGGTTCTGTAGTGAGGATGTCATCCACAATAATCATCACATCGGTGACATCGACCACTCCATCGCCATTCATCTCGGCGTTTTGCCAGATAAAGACGGGCACTTCGTTGCCGAGAATGTGGTTGATGGTCACCATGATATCCGTGACATCGACTACACCGTCTATGTTCACGTCACCACGGTGGGGGTTATGATATGAGGCATATTTTGCGAAATCTGTGGTGTAGGTCAGGTGGATGATGCCATTGTCGTCTTCGCTGATCTGGTCGAAACCCTTGTTGAGTTTATCTCCTTTGTACACTTGGAAATTGACGAGTTGCATCGTGTCATTGAGTGCTGTCTGGTTCGATGTGCCGGGAAACGGATCGCCGGAAAGCTGGGCGTAGAAATCGGTATTGGCGATTTTCTTTCCGTTGATGGTCTTTCCGATGTTGTATTGGGCG
>CADCQC010000180.1 GCA_902803455.1 uncultured Prevotellaceae bacterium | reverse complement strand
CACCACGTTGCGGAACTCCTGATTGATCTTCACCACCTTGAACTCCATGGTCTTGCCCACGAACACGTCGTAGTCGCGGATGGGGTGCACGTCAATTTGGCTGCCGGGCAGGAATGCCTCGATACCAAATACATCTACAATCATACCGCCCTTTGTGCGGCACTTGATGAAGCCGGTGATCACTTCCTCGTTGTCAAGAGCAGCGTTCACACGCTCCCAACTCTTGCTCAGACGGGCTTTCTTGTGCGAAAGGATCAACTGTCCTTTCTTGTCTTCTTGATTTTCTACGTAAACCTCTACTTTGTCACCCACCTTCAGGTCGGGGTTGTAGCGGAATTCGCTTGCGGGGATAATACCGTCACTCTTGTAACCGATGTTGACAACAACTTCTTTCTTGTCATTTGAGATAACGGTGCCTTCAACAACTTGATGCTCACTCACTTTGCTGAGGGTCTCGTCGTAGGCCTTCTCGAGGTCTACTTTGCTTTCGCCTGTGATACTGCCATTCTCAAACTCTTCCCAATTGAAGTCTTCGTTTGGCTGTACGTTTTTAAAGTTTGACATAAATGTGAATTAAAAAAATGAAAATTAATAAAGTTAGACTTTATGTTGTTCGAAAATCGGCTGCAAAATTACTACATTTTTAACAAATAATCTCTTTTTTGCCCATGTTTTTATTGGGCAAAGCAGCATTTTTTCTTGCATTTAATGATAATTAACTAAAGTTTCCCTCTCCCTTTTTTAAAGCGATTTTGAGGATTTTCAAATGAATAGAATATCATCAACGACTGATCTTGAAGGCTACGTGCTTGTCATAAAGAGAAACATAGAGCCTGCCGTCGCTGCCGATTGCCAACCAATTAGGGGCATTGGCAACCCAGAGCTGTTGTTTCTGTACACCAGTAAACCTATTCAGGACGTTGATGAAATCGGGCTTGCCTGAGTCGCCGAAGCCACAGATGATGGAGTTGTCGATGATCAGGAAGTTATCAGTGTTGCAGGTGTTGGGCTTGCTGACCCACAGGGTCTTATCGGTGGAGATGTCGATAGCTACAACATACGCATTTTGCCCTTTGTCAAAACCCATCAAACCGGAAATACTGAAGTAAAGTATCCCATCCTTCACGACTGCCCAGTTGACCGATTGCCTGTCGATGTCGGCACCGCGGTTTTTGGGCGGAAATGTCATCGATGATGTGTCATAGACTTTCTTCACCTCTTTCGTGGGGTCAACGAGCATGATCAGGTGCGGGTCTCGGCCTCGTCGTGAGATGTCCTTCTCTGACTCTCCCCAGGGCAGAAGCTCCGTTTTCGGTGCCCGTCCATAAGTGGCCACGGGATAGTCACCATCATAGAAGACATCGTTCAGAACCCAACCGTCACCATAAAACTCCGGCACGATGTCGGGTATGCGGTAATCGGTGTCGTCCCAGCCGAGTGTCGGATGCCCTATGATGTTTCCCACTTTCAGTTCTGGTCGTGCCAGTGCTTTGTAATCGTCCAAAGGCTTTGAGTATTTGGTTCTTATGAGGGTGATGGTCTTGCTCTTCCCTTTAGGGGCGGCAGGGAGCGTCTGTCCGTTGAAGTTGGACACTACAACGGGGACGATTTTGGTTTCATACTCAACTCCGTCAAGCGTGTATTTTTGCGCCTGGGCAAAAACCGTGGCCGTCAATAACGCGGCTGATAACACTAATCTATTCATGGTGTGATTATTTTTGCGTTCTTTGTCTCATCAACTGACCGTATGGATGATTATTTGAATATCAGTTGTGCGAAGTTGTAAAGTCCGTACTTCCAAACGACAAAATTGTGCTGTCCGTCAGGGTAGTTGATGAGTGTGCAAGGGATGCCCTTCTCATCGCAGAATGCCTTGAGTTGCGTGCTGTGGTTCATCAGCCCGTCAGCACCACCACATACCATCCAGAGGAGTTTGTTCTCTTTCTTCACCTTGTCCACATCTGGAATAAGTTGTGCGGCTCGTCGTGTGTTGGGTGCTGATGAGAACCCTCCTACGTAGGCAAATACGTCCATGTGGCCGAGTCCGAAATTGAGTGACTGCCCGCCACCCATTGACAGACCAGCGATGGCACGGTGGTCTTTATCGGTATATACGCTGTAGTGCTTCTCGATGTAAGGAATGAGGCTTCCGATGAGATCCTTGTCAAACTCTCCGAAGGCTCTGAATGATCCCATGCCTCCTGCACGTGAGTCATCCTTTTGAGCACGTCCGTTGGGCATGACGACAATCATGTCGGCTACCTTCCCGTCGGCGTAGAGATTGTCCATGATGATGTTGGGCACACCACCATCTTTATACCACTCGTTCTCATCGCCACCGATGCCATGAAGCAGGTAGAGCACGCTATACTTCTTCTTCTTATTGTATTTGGGTGGCAGATAGACATTTGCCTTACGGGTCGTGCCTACGGATTCCGACTGATACTCGATGAGTTCCACTGTTCCGTGAGAAATGCCTGCACGCTCTTGGTCGAATCCCTGGGGAGCTGCTTTGTACTCGTCGAATTTCACATTGTAGTTCTGTTGAGCGCCAAACATTGGAATATTGGGCTCTTGTGCATTGGCTGTCGTCAAAGAGAGGGTAAGCAATGCTACTAAATAAAAGTTCTTCATTTGTTCAATTTGGTTAATTAGAGTATACAACGTTATTGATTAGATGAAGTTTGGGAGCTTTGGTTTAATATGATTGACCACTTATGGTGTCGAGTAGCTCGTAGGTGACCCATGGCACGCTGATGCTTCCTTCGGATTGTAGCGTGTTATAGTGGAAGATACCAAACCTGACACCTTTCCAAAATCCGAAATCTATAAAGAAGGGGTCGCCAATCGGGAGATAACGCTTGTTGTCCAAACTGTAGTAAAATTGATTAGACTTTTCTCGCATGTCGAAGACGAGACGGAGATAGATGCGCTTCCCTGAGACGGTCTTGCTTTCACTGGCTGTCTTTTCCTGACCATCGCTGAGAGAGAGTTGGCAATGGGAACCTTCTTTAGATATGCCCAACAGCATGTTGCGCTTTCCCATGCAGGCCAGGCCGCAGTGGCCACCATGGGCTAACTGTGAGATGTCGATGGCGATCGTTGCCATACTTTTATAGCCCATCACCTTCTGGGTCAGGGTGTTACGTGCGGATATAAAATTGGGAGATGTCAATGCGTGGAGTGTCAGCGAACCCTTGCGCTCCGTCAGCGACCAACTGCCGTCTGCCGGGTTGTGGTTCCATTGCCATTGAGGTGACAGCTCACTGTCCTCAAAGTCGTCACTCGTCTGGGGATGGTGAATGCCCTGACTCTTGAGGGGTGACCGCCAGACTTGCACCGGCTCACCGATACCGTTGCGGTCGATGTCTACACCGATCACTGGCCAGTCATCATGCCAGTACATGGGTTGGAGATGGACCACCCGGCCCAGTGCACCGTCGTGCTGGAAATGATAAAACCACCATTCACCTGACGGCGTGTCGACAATGGCTCCTTGGTGTGGACCGTTGATCTGGGTGCTGCCTTGTTCAAGCACCACTTTCTTCTCATAAGGACCATAAATGTTTTTTGACCGTAGAATGGTCTGCCAGCCGGTACCGACACCACCTTCGGGGATGGAGAGATAGTAATACCCGTTGCGCTTGTGAATCTTGGTCCCCTCGGCCACAGGACCATGGTAGATGGTCACACCATCGTCTAGTAACTGCCGGCCGTCGGCACTCATCTTGTGAAGGATGATCGGACCGGCACCATGTTGGCTGCGGCCAAGATATGCCTGGCCATGATCATCCCAAAACGGACATGGGTCTTCCCACCGTTCAACGGCTTTCACTAAATGAAGAGGACTCCATGGACCTTCTGCTTTTTCTGCCTGCGTCATGAAAAGGCCTTCGTGAGGGGTGCAGAAATAGATCCAAAACCGACCATCGTGGTAGCGAAGTGACGGGGCCCATGACCCGCCGGCATAGTGCTGGTTGGTGTCCCAACCAGGATACTCAAAACGGTGATACACCTGGGTGACGATGCGCCAGTTGACCATGTCGGCAGACTCCAAGATCTGCATGCCTAAGAAATGAAAATCAGAGGCAACCATATAATAATGATCACCCACACGTATCACATCCGGGTCGCTGTAGTCGGCATTCAGAATGGGGTTGATGTAGGTTCCATTGCCTTGGTCTCCCCATAAGAGAGGCCGTGATTGGGCAACAGCGGTGATATTCAGAATCATCGCGAGAAAGAGTGAGAACAGGACTCGCATGTGCATGGTCTGTGTATCGTTTGTGATGGTCTGTGTATTGTTTGTGATGGCTATTGTATCGTGTGTGATGGCCAGTGGAGTGAATAAATGCAACCTCACCATCCAGAAGGAAGTCGGAGGTGAGGTCGCATGATCTGTCTGTTCATGAAGGCATAACCTTCCTTTTACTATCTTTAAATGCCGAAATGGATTGATCTGCAGAGATCAATGAAGATTCAGAGATCAATGGCGGTGCAGAGATCAATAGTTTTGAGCCAGCAGTTCAAAGTAGCTCTGAGGATGGTCGCAAACCGGGCAAACCTCGGGAGCGTCCTTGCCGATGACGATATGTCCGCAGTTGCGGCATTGCCAGATGCAGTCGCCATCACGTGAGAACACCAGTTTGTCTTCTATGTTCTTGAGCAATTTCAGATAGCGCTCTTCATGATGCTTCTCGATAGCAGCCACTGCACGGAATTTCTCGGCAATCTCTGCGAAACCTTCTTCTTCTGCTTCCTTGGCCATGCGGTCATACATGTCTGTCCACTCGAAATGCTCACCCTCGGCGGCGGCTTTCAGGTTCTCGGGTGTGGAACGGACACTGCCGCCCTCAAGCAGCTTAAACCACATCTTGGCATGTTCTTTCTCGTTGTTGGCTGTTTCCTCAAAAATGGCTGCAATCTGCTGATAGCCATCCTTCTTTGCCTTGGAAGCCCAGTAGCTGTACTTGTTGCGTGCCTGACTCTCACCGGCAAATGCTTCCTGCAAATTGCGCTCAGTCTTTGTTCCTTTTAATTCTTTCATGTTTTTTCTTGAATAAATGAATGGTTTTCTTATTATGTAAGGGTTATCTCTCCACAAAGGGATAGATCCATCTGGCGACGGATCTCTTCTGGGTCATCATATCGGGCCTGAAGGTACATCAGTTTGGTCACGGCACTCTCCACCGTACTGTCATGGCCACTGACCACACCTGCATTCTTCAGGCGCAAACCGGTGTCGTAGCGGTTCATTTCCACAAAACCAGAGATGCATTGGCTGATGTTTACAATCGTCACACCGCGGTCGCTGGCTTCCCTCAACAACCGGTGGAGCCAAGGGGCCTGGGGGGCATTGCCGCTGCCGAAAGTGCGCATCACCACAGAGCGCAACTCAGGAGCATGAAAGACATGACTGAGAAAACATTCCTGGATGCCGGGGAAGAGGGACATCACGATGACATTGGTGTCCATCTTGGTGTGGGGAATCATCCTTGATTCGTAGTCGGGCTTCAGAATATGGTGCTCATGGTAGACAAAATTGACACCGGCATGGCAGAGCACGGGGTGATTGAAACTGGCAAAGGCATCAAAACCGTCAGCGGATTGTTTCGTCGAACGGTTGCCCCGAAGCAGATGTCCACCAAAATAGATACATACTTCGGGAACCATCGCACGACCATCGGGATGGTGGGCGGAGGCCAGTTCGATGCTGGTCACCAGGTTCTCTTTACCGTCTGTGCGCAATTGACCGATAGGCAACTGACTGCCGGTGAGTATCACAGGCTTCGTCAGATTCTCCAACATGAAAGATAGGGCTGAGGCGGTATAAGCCATCGTGTCTGTTCCGTGGAGAATCACAAAACCGTCATAGTCATCATATCGCTGGGAGATGATGTCGACCAACTTCGCCCAAAGATGTGGATGCATGTCGCTGGAGTCGACAGGGGGGTGAAAGTGATACGTGTCGATGCTGGTGCGTAGATATTGAAACTCGGGCAGGTTCTGGGCCAGATGGTCGAAGTCAAGCGGCTCTAATGCATGGGTGCGGGGATTGCAGCCCATGCCGATCGTTCCCCCTGTATAAATAAGGAGTACCTTTTCTGTGCGGCGAAAAGGAGGGGAGGAGGGGGAAGGACTGCTATCGTACGACATCGTTTGCGTAATTTTTACTGCAAATATAATCGAAAAACCTCTTTTTCCAAAATAAATTAGTTATATTTGCAAAACTTTTCAGACAAACCTTAAAATTAATCAAATAACTCTTACAAATTTTTCCGTATGAAAAAATTCATGGATGATAACTTCCTGCTTGAGACAGCTACTGCGCAGGAACTTTTCCACAAACATGCCTCACGCATGCCTATTATTGATTACCATTGTCACTTGATCCCTGAAATGGTGGCATCCGACCATCAGTTCAGCTCTATCACAGAATTATGGCTTGGTGGTGACCACTATAAGTGGCGTGCCATGCGTACCAATGGTGTCGATGAGAGATTCTGCACCGGTGCAGATACCACCGACTGGGAGAAATTCGAGAAATGGGCAGAGACTGTTCCGTATACTTTCAGAAATCCGCTCTATCATTGGACACATCTGGAACTGAAGACAGCCTTCGGAATCGAAAAACTGCTCTCTCCCAAAACAGCAAGAGAAATCTTCGATGAGTGTAATGAAAAACTGAAATTGCCAGAATATACCGCACGGGGATTCATGAGGCGCTATAACGTGGAGTGTGTCTGCACGACCGATGACCCTGTTGACGACCTCAGATTCCACAAACAGACAAGGGAGAGCGGCTTCGAGGTCAAGATGATCCCGGCTTGGAGACCCGACAAAGCCATGAACATCGAGAAACCGGAGTTCGCTGCTTATGTGAAGCAACTCGCCGAGGTGGCCGACATGGAGATCAAATCCTTTAAGGACATGGTCGATGCACTTCAGAAACGCCATGACTTCTTCCATGAGAACGGGTGCCGCCTGAGTGACCATGGTATCGAGGAGTTCTATGACGAGCCCTACACAGACAGCCAGATTGAAATCATCTTCGAGAAGGCGCTGCGTGGACAGTCTCTGTTCCTGGAAGAGGTCAGACAATACAAGCATTGTTTCCTCACCGTCATGGCTGAGATGGATCATGCAAGTAATTGGACACAGCAGTTCCACTATGGGGCTATCCGCGACAACAATAGCCTGATGTATCGTCAGTTGGGGCCCGACACTGGTTTCGACTCTATTGGAGAGTTCAATACGGCAAGAGCCATGAGCCATTTCCTCAACCATCTCAATGAAGAAGGAAAGCTCACGCGTACTATTTTATATACGCTCAATCCTTGTGCCAATGAGGTTATCGCCACCATGTTGGGTAATTTCCAGGATGGCTCATGCCCAGGTAAGATTCAGTTTGGCTCGGGCTGGTGGTTTAATGACCAGCTCGACGGTATGACACGTCAGATGAATGCGCTCTCTGTCTTGGGATTGCTCAGCCGCTTCGTGGGCATGCTCACGGATTCCCGCTCGTTCCTCTCTTATCCGAGACATGAGTACTTCAGAAGGCTTCTTTGCAACCTGCTTGGCAATGATGTGGAGAAAGGACTGCTGCCCGACGACATGGAGTCGCTCGCAAGAATGGTGGAGGATATCAGTTACAATAACGCTAAAAACTATTTTAAATTTTACTAATCAGCATCCGTGCTTTTGCACACGGGCAGATTCTTTAAGGGTGGTTGGACAATGGGTCCGGCCACCCTTAATCAATTCTGACATATCCGATAGAGGCTTCACCCTTTCTGATAAAAATGTCATCTTTTCAGCATCCTTTTTCACTTAAAGAAGCAAAAAATGATGTTTTGTTATTGGTTTTGAACAAATATTTGTAACTTTGCAGACAATTTGAAAAAAACCTTCATTTGAAGGCTGCCCTTTTTATCATTTCATTATGGCACAGAATATTTTCAGAGGGTTGGGAATTGCCCTTGTCACACCATTCAAAGCAGATGGAAGCGTCGATTTTGACTCTTTGAAACGACTCGTGGATTATCAGCTCGACAATGGCGCAGATTTTCTATGTATACTAGCAACAACAGGGGAGACTCCCTGCCTCAATGATGAGGAGAAAGAGTTGATCAAAAAGCAGATTGTAGAACAGGTTAATGGCAGGGTGCCTATCCTCATGGGCTGTGGAGGTAACAATACCGCAGCTGTTGTCAACCAACTTAAAAATGGTGACTTCAAAGGGATTGACGGCATTCTGAGTGTCTGCCCTTATTATAACAAACCCTCACAGGAAGGACTGTATAGGCATTTCAAGGCCATTGCCGAGGCCACCACACTGCCAGTGGTGCTTTATAATGTGCCCGGCAGGACGGGCATCCTCATGAAGGCGGAGACCACTTGCCGGCTGGCGGCCGATTGTGAGAATATCGTGGCCATCAAAGAGGCCAGTGGCAGTCTGGAACTGGTGGATGAGATCATCAAGCACAAGCCGGAACGGTTTGAGGTGCTCAGCGGTGACGACGCGCTCACTTATCCGATGGTGGCAAGTGGGGCTGTGGGCGTCATTTCAGTTATCGGAAATGCGCTGCCTAAAGAATTCTCAAGAATGATCCGCCTGGAATTCAATAATGAATATGCGGCAGCAAGAAAAATCCACCACAAATTCACCGATCTCTATAGCTTGTTGTTTGTCGACGGCAATCCTGCCGGTGTGAAAGCTTTGCTGCATGAGATGGGCTTTATCGAGAATGTCCTTCGCCTGCCGCTGGTGCCCACCAGGGTTACTACGCTGCAGAAAATGAGCGAGATTCTCAAAGGGCTGAAATATTAATCATCTGCACATGGAGGAAAGGAGGATTATACATGAGATCACGCCTCTCATGGGAAAAGATGTCCTGTATATCGCTGACAGGCATAAAAAGGAGTTCACATATCCCATTCACAACCATGAGGTATTTGAACTCAATTTCGTTGAGCATGCGGCAGGAGTAAGACGGATCGTCGGTGACAACAGTGAGATCATTGGTGAATATGATCTCGTGCTGATCACCAGTCCCGACCTGGAACATGTTTGGGAGCAATACCAATGCCGCAGCGAGGACATCAGGGAAATAACAGTGCAGTTTGATCTGCATGTCGGTGAGGACACCCTGTTTGGAAAAACGCCATTCATTTCAATGAGGAAGATGATGAATGAGGCGAGAAAAGGCTTGGCTTTTCCCGTCAGTGCCATCATGAAAATCTATGGAATGCTTGACTCTCTCAGCCAGATCAAAGAGGGCTTTTATGCTGTCATGCAGTTTCTTACCATCCTATATGAGTTGTCGAAATGTGAGGGTGCCCGACCGCTTGCATCGTCAAGTTTCGCAAAAATTGCCGTAGAGGATGACAGCAGAAGAATCCTAAAGGTAAAAAACTACATCTCCACCCATTACGTGGATGAGATCCGGCTGGCCATGCTGGCGGATATCGCTGGCATGAGTACCAGCGCTTTCAGCAGATTTTTCAAATTGCACACTGGCAGAAACCTCACCGACTATATCATCGACATCAGGCTGGGAGCGGCAGCGAGAATGCTTGTCGATACGAAAAGAAGCATTTCTGAAATCTGTTTCAATTGTGGGTTCAACAACTTATCTAATTTCAACAGAATCTTCAAGAAGAAAAAAGGATGCAGCCCCACGGAATTTCGGGATAATTACCGGAAGACAAGAATAATCATTTAGCATAACCGATGGCGTTTTGATATGTTTTTTGGTATGATTTTCCCAATGCCATACAATCTTTGAGCAAAATTATTTGTCAGTTCCAAAAAAAACACTACTTTTGCAGAAATTTTTAACGATATCCCCTAAAAGATGAAGAAACTCCTTTTACCTTTGGTAGCCGTATTGGCTATTTTGTTTATGGATAGTTGCTCTTCGGCAAAGCAGGTGCCGTATATGCAAAATATTGATAGTATTAGCCTTGCGGCTTCACAATATCTGTTTGATGCAAGAATCAAACCAAAAGATGCTTTGCACATTACCGTGCATACCACTGACCCCAATGTGTCTGCTCCTTTCAACCTGACGATCCAGAGACATGTGGGTGGTGATGGTAGCCTCGCTGCAAGTGGTTCAGGATTGCTTCAGAGTTATCTTGTCGACAATGACGGAACCATCAATTTCCCCATCATCGGTCGATTGAAAGTGGTCGGTCTGACAAAGAATGAGTGCGAGACGCTCATTGAAAGCAAAATCGCTCCTTACCTTGCTAAAGACGAGAAACCGGTCGTCACCGTCAGAATGGCTAGTTTCAGAATTACCTTGCTTGGTGACTTCTCCTCCTCAAGAGTGGTGAACGTCACAACGGAGAAAATGAGCTTGCTCGAAGCCATCGCTTCAGGAGGTGACCTCACGCTGTATGGTAAACGTGAAAATGTATTGCTCATCAGAGAGGATGCCACTGGCAAAAAGAACATTCACAGAATTGACCTCACTGATGCCAATTTCATCAATTCTCCTTACTACTACGTGCAGCAGAATGATGTCATTTATGTGCAGCCCAACTCCACAAAGGCTAAGCAATCTGCTCTCGGACAGTCGGTGACCATCTGGTTCTCTTTCATCAGTATCGCTACCTCTGTCGCCTCACTGCTTGTCAATATCCTTCGATAGAGATATAGATTTTTTCGGTTGCCTTTTCAGTGCTGTTTCTCCTGTTGACCTTTATCAAAGGACATAAGGACACAGCGATGAAAAGGCAATTGGTTTTTAAAAAACGCAAAAAGGTGCCTTCGTGGCGCATATACATAGACAAAGAGTTTGGTTGAATTAAATGTCATGACTATGAAAAAATATCTGATGACGATCTGCATGACGCTGGCTTTTGCTACGGCGGCCATGGCACAATTCACCATGGAGGACTCTGTCACATGGGGAAATATCACACCTGCTCAGGTGGAGACGCTTCAGGCTATGGCCAATCGGGGGCATACTACGGCACAGTATTATGTCGGCCGGTGTTATGCCAACGGATATGGATTGCCCAAAGACAAATACAAGGCAATCGAATATTATGGCAAGGCTGCGGAAAAAGACCAGACAGAAGCGTTATATTATCTGGGCTTCTCATATTACTATGGATTGGGCGTCTCTAAAAATATCGAAAAAGCGGACGAACTGTTTGAGAAAGCCATCAAATGGTTGAACGAGGAAATCGATACCAATTCTTACGCTCCTTATTATCTCGCTCTTTGTTACAGTTATGGGTTCGGGGTGCTGCCTGATCATGAGAAAAGTATGTCGCTGTTTGAAAAGGCGGCAGAGATGGGCAACTCTCAGGCACTCGTACACATGGCCACGGATTATCTGCAGGGCACATGGCTCTCACCAGATCCAAAGAAGGCTGTGGAACTGTATCAAAAGGCTGCCGACATGGGCAATCCGATGGCACAACTAGGATTAGGATACTGTTATCTGGATGGTGATGGTGTGGCTGTAGATAAGAAAAAAGCCTATCAGCTGTTTCAAATGGCGGCTGATCAAGGGGTGCCGGCAGCTCAAAAAGCCTTAAAACAATAAATCCTTTCCACGATTTCATCTTTTGATTCAGTGATGGGTCTGTGGCCAATCTGTCCTCATTTTGTAACAACGTTGTTAAAAAAATACAAATGAGGATTGTTTTTGATTTTTTTGTACTATCTTTGTGCTTAAATGTAGCTATTAGCAATTATTACCCTAATTTACTTCTTTTTCACTATTAACGGCCTGTTTTTCCAGGACTCATTTTTTTGATTGGATAGGATGATGAGAAAAATGTGTATGTTGGCTTTGTGCCTGCTTTGTTCGTATTCTGCATTCGCTCAAATCAAGTGGAATGCGGAATATCAAGCGTATGTCGACCAGTATAAAGATATTGCAATCGAAGAGATGGCGCAATACAGGATTCCTGCAAGCATCACCCTTGCACAAGGCTTACTCGAAAGTGCCGCCGGCAAGAGTTATCTCTCAAGATGCGGAAACAATCATTTCGGCATTAAAAGCAATGGGTGGCAAGGACGGACCATACGGCATGATGATGACAAAAAGCAGGAGAAATTCAGAGCCTACGACTCCGTGAGGGAGAGTTATCAGGACCATAGCAAATTCCTGGCCAACAGGGAAAGGTATCAACGGCTGTTCTCCCTGAAAATCACCGATTATAAAGGATGGGCTCATGGACTTAAGGAATGTGGCTATGCCACCAATCCGAAATATGCGCAAAGGTTGATCGGACTGATTGAAACTTACAAACTCTATGAGTATGACAGGATGGTACCCCAAAAGAAGAAGGAGACTGTCGTAAAGGTGGAAAAGGAAAATACCGTGAGCACCCGTGCTACTTTTGCCTTGCATGAGATGAGGGCTTTCAACCAGAATTATTATGTCTATGCGAGAAGAGGTGACTCTTTCCAATCACTCAGTAAGGAGTTTGGTGTGTCGGCATCAAATCTTGCCAAATACAATGAGCGTGATGCCAATGAGGCTTTGCACGAAGGTGATGTCATCTATCTGAAGAAAAAGCAAAAGAAGGCAGACAAGAGATTTAAGCACCATGTTCATGTGGTGAAAGCTGGTGAAAGCATGTATACCATCGCTCAGACCTATGGCATGAGGTTGGCTAGTCTTTATAAAATCAATCACCTTGATGCGGATGCACAAATCCAAGTAGGTGATCAACTGAAAGTGTATTGATGATCTTTTAAATATTTCAAAAAACATCGCCCAAGTCTAATCTCTGACTTGGGCGACATGTTTTTTAGTGATTGTTATCTCTTCTTTCCTAGTCTTTCCTAGGTTATCCTAGTCTATTGATTTCTCAGCGTCCCGCTGAAGCAAGAATTCCTCTGCCCGTTGCAAGTCTTCCGGGGTGTCGATACCCACGGTCTCAATGTCGGTCACTCCGACACGGATGCGGTAGCCGTTCTGCAGCCAGCGCAGCTGCTCCAGGCTCTCTGCTTTCTCCAACGACGATTGGGGTAGACGGGTGATAGACTGCAGCACGTCGCTGCGGTAGGCGTAGATGCCGAGGTGCTTGAGGAATGGATAATGACTGAGCCAGGTAGATGGTTCTGCATTGCGCACGAAGGGAATGATGCTGCGGCTGAAGTATAAGGCAAAACCACGGTTATCGACCACTATCTTGGGCGAGTTGGGATTCGACACGGAATCCATATCCGTAAAAGGCTTGCCAAGGGTGGCAATCTGTGTCTCCGCATCATCGAAACAATGACACAGGGTGGTTATCTGGCTGGGATGAATGAAAGGCTCGTCGCCTTGCACGTTGATCACCACGTCGAAGTCGCCACCGATGATGCTGATGGCTTCGGCAATACGGTCTGTGCCGCTTTGGTGAGCGGAAGAGGTCATCACGGCCTTGCCGCCAAATGCTTCTACAGCATCCCGTATCCTGGTATCGTCAGTGGCCACATAGGTCGCTGACACCATGGAGGAGACTTGCTCGTAGACTCTTTCAATGACTGACTTGCCGCCGAGGATGGCGAGGGGCTTGCCTGGAAAACGTGTCGAGGCATAGCGTGCTGGGATGATGGCGATGATTTTCATATAGATAACAGATAATGGTTATAACAGATGCATAGTTCCGAGAAGATAAAGCAAGGCATAACCCATGATGATGGAGATAATACCCATGATGATGCCGATACGCGCCATATCTTTTTGGTTCACCAGATTGGTGGCGTATGCAAGGGCATTGGGAGGTGTGGAGATGGGCAGGACCATCGCACTGGAAGCGGCGATGGCAATACCTATCAATACGGTGACTGTTCCACCAATGGCTTCGAGCTTGTCGCCCATTGCTGTACATACCACAGCAAGAATGGGCATCATAAGGGCTGCCGTGGCTGAGTTGCTGATGAAATTGGAGAGACCGTAGCAGATGAGACCTGAGAGAATCAAGATCAACAATGGGGAGAAATTGCCGAAAGGTATAGACTCCACCATTTTTTCGGCCAAACCAGAGGCGTTGAGGCTGTAACCAAGGGCAAAACCTCCTGCCACCATCCAGATGACAGACCAGTTGATCTCTTCCAAGTCATATTTGGTGATGACACCGGTCAGTGAGAATACCACAAATGGAATCAGAGCCACCGTATAGGAGTTGATGCCGGTGACACTGTCGAGAAGCCATAATGCGACTGTCACGATGAAAGTGATGATCACGATGTAGGTCTTGGTGTCGCGCTTCATGTCACTCTCAATTTCCAATTTCACACTCTTTTGTGTGAATGGGAAGATTTTCTTCAATAAAAACCAACTGATGACCAGCAGTACGATGACCAACGGAACCATATAGAGCATCCATTCACCAAAACCGATGTTCATGTTGAGGCCCTCAGGGTCGTTGAGGTATTTCAGCGCTATCGTGTTGGGTGGGGTGCCGATAGGGGTGCCGATACCACCGAGGTTGGCTGCCACAGGGATGGAGAGGGTCATGGCAATCCTTCCTTTACCCTCGGGGGGCAACTGCTTGAAAACAGGGGTCAGAAAGGTCAGCATCATGGCCGCCGTGGCGGTGTTGGAGACAAACATGGAGAACAATCCGGTGATGAAGATGAAACCCAGCAGCACATTCTCACTCTTCGTGCCAAAAGGTTTGAGCAAAATCTTCGCCAGCTCTCCATCAAGACCGGTCTTCGTGGCGGCTATCGCCAGTACAAAACCACCGATAAACAGCATGATGACAGGATCGGCAAAGGTGGCCATAATCGATTTATACGACAAGAGGGTGCCGACTTCCTCTTCATGGCACATGAATTGAATGCCTGAGTCGGAAGTGAAAAGGAGAAGAAGACCAATGATCGTCACGGAAGTGGCCCATGAGGAGACAACCTCCATCAACCACATCAAGGTGGCAAAAGCAAAAATCGCTATGATGCGCTGTTGAACTACTGTCAGACCGTCAATACCAAAAAAACTCGACGGCACATTCCATAATATCAAGGTCACCAACAAGACAATCACTGCTTCGCTGACCTTCTTAAACACATGACCGGGATGATACTTCTTGCTGTGGCTGATCTGATGATAGGCCTCAACCAGATGAAATCCTCTAAAATTTTTAAACATAAACTAATGAATAACTCTGAAATAACTGCTAAAACTGATCATAAGCAAACTGTGGAATATCTTCACTGTTTGCGTGCACAAAGGTACGGCTTTTATGTCGAATGAAAAAATTTTGAGTGTTATTTCTACAATTGATTGATTCCTAAAATGTCAAAGACAGACGTGAAATGCCCGTTTTCTCATCATTTTGGTGAATTACTGACTTTCAGATCGGGCAGAAAATAGGCCACGACACCCAATAAGGGTAGATATGCAGTGAATTGGAAGACTTGTTGGATACTGGTGACATCTGCCATCCAGCCAAAGATGGCTGAACCAATGCCGCCCAGACCAAACGATAACCCGAAAAACGCACCAGAGATCATTCCGACATTTCCCGGTAGCAGGTCAGTAGCATAAACAAGGATAGCTGACATGGCTGAAGACATCACCATCCCTACAATGATGGCCAAAACGATAGTCCATGTCATACCGCAATAGGGCAGGACTAATGCAAATGGAGCTGAGCCGAGAATTGAGCACCAGATCACATATTTGTGTCCATAGCGGTCGCCCATCTCTCCACCAATGATCAGGCCAATGGCTGTGGAAAGCAGGAACGCAAACAGTACATACTGGGAGGATTGCACCGTCAGACCAAATTTCTCTATCATATAAAAAGTGAGATAGTTCTGAAGGTTGGAGGTGTAGAAATCCTTCGAAAACATCAGAACCAACAGCACGACGAGTGCTGTGACCACCTGGCGACGTGTCAGATGGGTGGCATTCTCCAGATCAAATTTGGAACTGAGCTTACCGGTGTTGAGCAGCTGGCTCTTGTACCATCGTCCTATCCTTGATAAAAGGAAAATCGTGAACAGGGCAGGGATGGAAAACCAGATCACAGCCCGCTGACCTTGGGGAACCACCAAAAGAGCGACAACCAACGGACCGAAGGCACGCCCAGCATTGCCACCCAACTGAAAAATGGACTGTGCCAATCCCTTTGCTCCACCAGAGGCCATGCGGGCTACTTTGGAGGATTCAGGATGAAGGACAGAGGAACCGCAACCCACCAGTGCTACGGACAGCAGAATCACCTCAAAACACCAGGCCATGGAAAGCAAGACGATGCCAGTCAGCGTGAAGCACATCCCTAATGCAAGGCCATAGGGGCGGGGATGCTTGTCGGAATAATAGCCCACCAATGGCTGCAACAGCGAAGAGGTAAGCTGATTGACAAGAGTAATGGCACCCACTTGAAGAAAAGTGAGTCCATAACTCTCTTTCAGCATCGGGTAGATGGATGGTATCACCGATTGGAACATATCGTTGAGAAAATGTCCCAAACTGACCATCAGCAGAACCGACAATGCCGCCTTGCCGCCTGGCTTCATAGGCATGACCGTGGAGTGATGAAAGGAGATGTCAGGACGGAGATGCTAGAACAGTTTGCGGAGGTCTTTCACGCGAACTGCCTTGCCTTCGTCGGATGTCTTGATACTGCCTTTTTGGACCAGTAACAACTTGGGAGTGACCAATATCTCATCTTTTAACTGGCGGGTGATCTCCTTCGTGAGCTGCTGCAACTGGCGATAGTCATCGGTAAACATCTCGCGAAGTTCTACCTCTATGGTCATCGTGTCGTTGCCGTCGACAGTGTCGATCGTGATGAGATAATCTGTGCCCAGTTCCTTGAACTTCAACAGGATCTTCTCTATCTGAATGGGGAAGATGTTTACTCCCTTGAGGATGATCATGTCGTCGCTGCGGCCTTGCAGACGGGCCAGACGCTTATGCGTGCGGCCACAAGGACACTTGCCGGGAATGATGCTCGTCAGATCACGGGTGCGGTAGCGCAACAGGGGCATCGCCTCACGGTTGATGGTGGTGAGCACCAACTCGCCCAATTGGCCATCCTCCACAGGCTCAAGGGTCACAGGATCGATAATCTCGACAATGAAATAGTCTTCCCAGATGTGGATGCCATTCTGTTCTGGGCACTCAAATGCCACACCAGGACCCATCATTTCTGAAATACCATATGAGTTGTAGGCTTTCACACCGAGATTGGCTTCGATGCGCTTACGCTGCTCCTCGCTGTGAGGCTCTGCGCCAATGCACAACACGCGAAGCTTCGTGTCGCGGCGGGGATCCACGCCTTCCTCACGCATCACTTCATAGATCCTGGAGGCATAACTGGGGATGGCATGAAGAACTGTTGTGCCAAAATCCTTGATGAACTTGATCTGGCGCTTGGTGTTTCCTGCTGCAGCAGGAACAGTCAGCATGCCTACTTTCTCTGCACCATACTGGAAACCAAGACCGGCGGTAAACATACCGTAACCGGCTGAGTTCTGGAATACATCTTCAGGACGGCTACCGACCATCCAAAGACAACGGGCAACGGCTTTCGCCCATTCATCAATGTCTTTCTGGCTATGGAGCACCACAGTGGGATTACCGGTGGTGCCACTGGAGGAGTGAAGACGGGTACACTCACGCAAGGGTATACAGGCCAGTCCGAAGGGATAGTGCTCACGAAGGTCTTCCTTTGTGGTGAACGGTAACTTCTTCAGGTCATCAAGACTCTGGATGTCATCAGGGGTGATGCCTAATTCGGCAAATCTCTCTTGATAAAACGGAGAGTTCATGCAATGGCGAACGGTCTGTTGAAGACGCTCTAATTGTAACTGACGAAGTGATGCTTCGGGCATCGTCTCTAACTCGGGATGAAGATAGGATGAGTATTCCATAATCATTATTTTAGTTTCATTGGCTGGTCGCCTGTTCTTTCAGTTTGCAAAATTACAACATATTTTTTAAGTAACCGACAATTTGTCACATAATTCCCACTTTTTTATATTTGATTCATTGCTCTGAAAGAGATTTTATGTGAAAAAGTCATCTGCCGTAAAAGATGAGATGGCGGTTTTCTTTTTATAATCCGTTTTTTTTCCTACTTTTGCAGATGGCGGCATCATGGTGCCAGATTCCATGTGTTTTCGGATGACGGACCCTATGCCTGCCTGATAAGCATCAAAATAGGTCTGATCATGCAGTGGACGACAGTTGTCAATATCGAGAAACCGGATTTCTCCATCATGCCCGGAGAACAGTTGTTGTTTGTCGGTTCTTGTTTTGCCGACGGCATCGGTAAGAGATTCGTAGAGAACAAATTTCATGTGGCTGTCAATCCTTATGGGGTCATGTACAATCCTGCCAGCATCTGGCATTCTGTCGAGAGATGGCTGCGTGAACAGGAGGCCATACCGCAGAAGGTTTTCTTAACGCTGGGCACCAATCATGTATACATTCTCCGGGAAACAGGAGAAATCGTCGACAACTGTCAGAAGCGTCCCCATGCACTGTTCAACGAACAGGCGTTGAGCGTAGATGAATGTGCCGGCTTTCTGCGGCGTGCTGTCGATGATTTGCGCGAAAAATATCCTGGAGTGAAAGTCGTACTGACGGTCAGCCCTATCCGATATGCAAAATATGGATTCCATCAGAGTGCTGTGTCGAAAGCGGTTCTGTTGTTGGCGGCAGACCAGTTGTGTAGTGAAATGCCACAGACCGTTTGCTATTTTCCTGCCTATGAGATCGTCAATGATGAGTTAAGGGATTATAGGTTTTATCAACCTGATATGATTCACCCTTCTCCACAGGCGGTGGACTACATTGGACAGCGGATGGAGGAGGTGTTTTTGAGCAAACAGGCCAAGGATTTCCTGGAGGAGTGGCAACCCGTCAGAAAAGCATTGTCACACAGACCTTTCCAGCCTGATTCTGAGGCTTACAAGACGTTTGTGGAAAAAACAAAAAAGGACCTTGATGCCTTGAGAAAAAAATACCCATTCATGGCTTGGCCGTGAGGTGACATCCTGCACCTTCTTTCCAAACCATCAATGGGTGTGGTCATGTAAGGATGACCTTAATGACTTGATGTGTTAACCTTCGTAGATGAATGTCTTTGTGGCTGTGTCCCAGAATGTCTTGCTGCTCAAGATCTGAGTGGTCTCTTTTTGGAACTTCACCTCATATTCTCCAGTCTTAGGATTAACATCTATCACATGAGCCTTGAATTTCTGACCTGTCAGACCATTGCCTGAGGGTAAAAGATAGGTGAAGGTACCGACAATGTCAACTTCCTCATTGCTGATATATTCGATGGTGATCACCGAGACACTGCCTTCCACATATTTGCTGCCTCCGAAGCACTCACTGTAGAACTCTTTGCAGAATGCATCAATAAGACTGACATAAAAGGCCTTTGGCTTTTGTACGCTGATGACTTCTACTTCCTCGGCTTCTGCGGGTGACTGGCTTTCTGTGGCGGCTTGAGTGCTTTGATTGTCGCTATTCTTGCATGAGATGGTGCAAGTGATAATAGACAGGATAAGAAAAAGATGACTGATTTTCATTGCTTTGATCATTGAGTTTTATTTGCACTGCAAAAATATAACTTTTTTTTCAGAATCAAGGAAATTAGGGTCTTTTTTCTATCTTTTCATGCCAACAACATCAAAAAATAGTGGAGTCAACATCACGCTGACCCCACCATTGTATGATAATTGTTGCTATGGCTCTTGTTAGAGGATACCCTGGGCCATCATGGCTTTGGCTACCTTCAGGAAGCCGGCCACATTGGCGCCTTTCACATAGTTGATGTAACCATCTTCTTCTGTACCATATTTCACGCAGTTGGCGTGAATGTCGTTCATGATGTCATGGAGCTTGGCGTCCACTTCCTCACGGCTCCAACGGAGACGTTCGGAGTTCTGGCTCATCTCGAGACCTGACACTGCCACACCACCGGCGTTGGCTGCCTTACCGGGAGAATACAGGATTTTTGCATCCTGGAAGACCTTGATAGCCTCAGGAGTAGAAGGCATGTTGGCACCCTCGCTGACAGCGATCACACCATTGGCAACAAGTGTGCGGGCTGCATCACCGTCAATCTCATTCTGTGTGGCGGAGGGCAGAGCGATGTCGGCTTTCTCACCCCATGGCTTGGCGCCTTCCACATACTTCACACCATATTCCTCTGCATATTCACGGATACGGCCGCGCTCCACATTCTTCAGCTCCATGATCCAGTCGAGTTTGGCACGGTCAATGCCGTCGGGATCGTAGATGTAGCCATCGGAATCAGACATGGTGACGACCTTGGCACCCAGTTCGATACATTTCTCTACTGTATACTGTGCGACATTTCCACTACCAGAGACAAGCACGGTCTTACCCTTAATGTCAATACCACGGGTCTTCAGCATATTCTGGAGGAAATACACGT
>CADCQC010000179.1 GCA_902803455.1 uncultured Prevotellaceae bacterium | reverse complement strand
CTTTCAGATTTGATCACCGACCTGATTGTTCTTATTTATGTGAAGTTAGGTGGAGAAAGAGAAGGGCATGTATCTGGACGAGGACGTTTTGAGTTTATCATCACCATCATAATAGGAGTCATTTTGTTGCTTCTTGGTTTTGCGGTTTGCTATTATGGCATGAAGAACACCATCAGCGCTTTTCAGGGCCATATCCTGGAGCGTCCAGGCTATATAGCTTTATTTGCAGCGATCTTGAGCATAATTTTAAAAGAATGGGCATATCGCTTTACGATGCGGACAGCGCACCTGGCCAATACCGGTTTACTAGCCGCCAATGCCATGCACCATCGATCAGATGCATTATCCTCGTTAGGAACAACCATAGGTATCAGCTGTGCTATTTTTTTAGGAGAGCGATGGCGAGTGCTTGATCCCATCACCTGTGTTATTGTCAGTTTCTTTATCATGAGTATTGCTTATCACCTGATGTCAGATGCTGTGAACAACATGTTGGGCACCCGTCTTCCCGAGAACATGGAAAATGAGATAGCCCAAATAGCCATCAGCGAAGAAGGCGTCAGCAGCATTGACACATTGCTGGCGCGTAGAGTCAACAAGCAGATATTTGTAAAGATGCGTTTAAGTATGCCAGGTGACATGACAGTAGCGGACGCCAGTCAAGTAACCCTCCGGATAGAAGAGAAATTAAGAGAAAAATATGGTCAAAATCTATTTTTAGAAACTTTTATCCTTTCACAATCCAATTAAAAGAGTGATATAGGATTAAGACGCAATAACACATACCCATAAGCAATATCTCTATTATTTTTTATCATAAATGATAGATTTGTGGATGGAGTATGCTCTACTATGAAGAATGCGTTTATTACAATTGACATTGGAAGCATTCACAAACAAAAAAGGAATTGCCGCCCAGTGATTTAATAAAAATTAATTTAAATAAACATTTGTTGGCATACAACATATAGATATTTTTATTAATTTTGCAACGCAATTAAAAGGATTACGCATTATTTGCTTGATATTCAAGCAGTTAGATATATTTAAGGTAAACAGGATGAGACAATTAAAAATTACAAAAAGTATTACTAATCGATCGAGTGAAGCACTAGATAAATATCTGGTGGAAATTGGTCGTGCACCATTGATATCGATTGATGAGGAAATTGAGCTTGCTCAAAAAATTAAAAAAGGAGGTCCTGAAGGTGAGCGTGCCAAAAACAAATTGGTGACCGCCAACCTTCGTTTTGTCGTTTCCGTAGCCAAGCAATATCAACATCAAGGATTGACACTGACTGATCTCATAGATGAAGGCAATATCGGTTTGATCAAGGCAGCACAAAAATTTGACGAGACTCGTGGATTTAAGTTTATTTCGTATGCTGTCTGGTGGATTCGTCAGAGTATTCTTCAAGCAATCGCTGAGCAAAGCCGTATTGTACGTTTGCCCCTCAACCAAGTTGGCTCTCTCAATAAGATCAATCATGAGATCAATCGTTTTGAGCAAGAAAACATGCGTCACCCCTCAGTATCTGAGTTGTCAGATGCGACCAATCTCGATGAAGAGAAAATCGGTCAGAGTCTGATGGCAGACGGTCATCATGTGTCTATTGATGCTCCTTTCCAGGACGGCGAAGACAATTGTATGCTTGACGTGATGCCCAGTGGTGATGACAGTCGTACAGACCGTTATGTTGACCATGAGTCGATGGCTTTGGAGTTGGACTCAGTTCTCAACAAGGTATTGAAAGACCGTGAGATCACCATTATCCGCGAATGTTTTGGAATTGGTCAGCCTGAGAAAGGTCTTGAAGAGATTGGAGACCGGCTTGGTCTTACCCGCGAACGTGTAAGGCAAATACGTGAGAAGAGCATTGCAAAATTGCGTGACAGCGGCAACGCCAAAATATTGATGAAATATCTGGGATAAAATATCCATTATCACTATTACAAGGATGTCTTTAAGGGCATCCTTTTTTGTTTTCTCAAAAAAGAAGAGAACGAATAAACATCAACCATCTCCTCCGACTGTAAATGAGGTAAATTGAATACAATTAAAAGAAATCCACGCATTTTTCTCTTATTTGTTTGAATTTAATCCGACAAGAAGAAAGATTTAAGGAAATTATTACTACATTTGCGGCATGCCTAACAATGAGGAGATATACGACACCAAATTCTCCCTTCATCATCGAAACAGGAAGCAAGCCTATGACATGTTCTTTCAGATGGAACTACGTAAGACATGGGTTTGTTGTCTGCTGATGTGTGTTGTCACCTCTTGGGGAAAATCTGTTGGCGACACGTTACTCATTCAACGTGTCTTTGACTACAGAAACAGTCTAAAAGTCAAATCAGACAGCAGCAAGACACGCCAAGACAGCCTTTATTGGTCGGACAGTATTGAAGGCGACACAACCATTGCCTATTTGAAATTTCGGATGAAGACCGACCGGCGTAATGTGACTCTCAATGCTGTTCCCCGTCTTTATTCTTTGATGAAGACCGACCGGCGTAATTTTGTAGGTGAGAGTATAGACACGATTGTATTTCATGAATACGCAGATCACGAGCAATACAATATTGCCCGTTTCAACACCATGCGCCATCAACGTATGGTCATGAAGAACCTGCTATTTCATCTTACACCCAACATATACGGTCATAATCTTTTCGCTGACCATATTCTCTCACCTTTTCATCGAGCCAACCAACAGTTTTATCGTTATCAAACCACCCGAATAGAGAAAGGCCGTGCGCGTATAGATGTCAAAGCCCGTACTGACAACATCCAGTTGGTCAGTGGGCATGCCATCATTGATATCCCAACAGGTCGTATTATAGAATGTACATTATGGGGGGAGTATGATCTTGTGTCATTTGTTGTCAATTATGAAATGGGAGCAGAAGGGCATCTGTCACTTCTTCCCCAACGATGCTGCATGAAGACTAGATTTGTCTTTTTAGGAAGTAAGGTACGTGGTATATACGAAGCCACCTTTGGTCTTCCCCACCCGCATACCATCCCATTAAAGACCGAAGAAGATCATCGCAAAATGATTGAGCAATACCGTCCCTACCCTATTGACAGCATAGATAAAGCCATCTATTCCGAATACGACTCCATCAATGCTCCACCACCACCTATGGAAACCGAAGTACCCCCTCAGCATGAAAAGAAGAAGATTGATTTTGTTGAGGATATATTATGGGATATCATCGGTTACAACATGTGGAACAGGATAAGCGGTCATTTTTCCAACGATCGCGGTTATTATCGTTTTTCCCCTCTTTTTAATCCACTTTATATGGGTTATTCCGACCATCGGGGTTTTTACTACCGTCTGACATTGCGTGCAGGATATGATTTCAGTAATAACAGCAGCATCTACACCTCTTCAAAATTCAGCTATTCCTTCAAGCAGCAGCAACTCTACGCCAATATACCTATCACATTCACTTTCGATGAACGGCATCATGGCTATATCGAAAGTACCTTCCGTTTTGGTGACCGGATCACCAATTCTACCGTTATAGACAAGTTGAAAGAAGAAAAAGGAGACACAGTCAACTGGGACGGCATGAACCTTGATTATTTCAGACAGTCGCATATCTCACTGATAGGGCACTACGACATCAACAGTTATTTCGGCTTTCAAGTGGGTGCAGTATGGAATCAATGGAATAGTATAGACAAGCTTTATTTTGAAAAGATGAACGAGCCCACCTATTATCATTCTTCAGCTGTGATGGGTGAGCTCATATTCCGTCCATTGGGTTGGTATGGCCCCATTTTCTCATTCAATTATGAGCAAACGCTCAAGAGCATGAGTAAGAAGCGCATGAATTATAAAAAATGGGAAGCAGACGTTTCCTACCTTTTCCCCATGTCGATGATGCGCTCACTCTCACTACGAGCAGGAGCAGGAGGATACATCACCAATATGAACGACACCTATTTTCTGGACTACAATAATTTCCGTGACGAAAACATCCCTGGTGGATGGAATGATGAATGGACCGGCAATTTTGAATTGCTTCACAGCAACTGGTATAACACATCCAGTTATTACGTCAGGTTTAACGCCACTTATGAGTCTCCGATGCTGATTCTTTCATGGTTGCCAATAGCAGGTAAATGGATTGAGAAAGAGCGGTTTTATGTCAGCGTCTTAAAAATCGATTGGCTCAACTATTATACAGAATTGGGCTATGGAATGACCAACCAACTCTTCTCCATGGGACTCTTTACAAGTTTTACTAAAAACCGGTTTGAATCCATTGGTGTGAAATTTGGATTTGAATTATTCGACAAGTGGTAAAATGATGTTGATAATTTTGATGTGACCATTTTATTTTGTATTTTTGTGGAAATAAAAATGGAGACATGACAAAAATCCCCCTGAAAGTCTATAAGGCAAGTGCCGGTAGCGGAAAGACCTTTACACTTGCGGTAGAATACATCAAATTACTCATAGAGGACCCATTAGCCTATCGTCATATTCTGGCCGTCACCTTTACCAACAAAGCTACAGAAGAGATGAAGGTGCGTATCCTAAGTCAGCTCAATGGGTTGGCCCATCATTATCCTGACTCAAATGATTACATGGCCATCATCACCCGTGACTTAGGCTATTCAGAAGATTATGTAGCCTCTCAAGCCCAGAAGGCCTTGCAAAGTCTTCTTCACCACTATTCCTATTTCAGGGTTGAGACTATAGACAAATTTTTCCAGCGAATACTCAGAAACCTAGCTCGTGAGCTTGATCTACCTCCTAATTTGCGAATCGAGCTCAACGACAAGCAAGTGGAGCAATTAGCGGTTGACCATCTGATAGAATCGCTCAGCATCAATGACACCGTTCTCAATTGGTTGATGAGCTACATTATAGAAAATATCCATGACGACAAGTCATGGAATATCATCGGCAATGTAAAACGATTTGGAGAGCATATATTCAAGGATGATTACAAACAATATCGTGAGCGTCTGCATGCCATGATGTCTGACGAACATTTCTTTGATCATTTCAAACAACAGATGATGCAAATCCGCGCCAACAGTCTCCTGACGATGCAGGCGCATGCAAATCATTTTTTTAATGCCACCAAGGGATATGGTGTTCAAGATTTCAAATACGGCAACAGTGGAGTATACAAATATTTCATCAAATTAGCCGAAGGCAAATTTGATGGAAGCGAATGCAAAAAATATGTCAAGGATTGCATGGTGGATGCCAGGAACTGGTCAAAAGAATCCCATCCACATCACGCTGAAATCACCCTCCTTGCTCAAAACCAGCTGATGGATATATTAGAAGCTTCGGAACGCGATCGTCGCCGATGCTATCAGCTCAGCAAATCTGCAGAAGTCACACTACGAAACATCAACCAACTCCGTCTGCTTGGTGCCATCGAAGAACGGGTT